>JAPULM010000175.1 GCA_027294925.1 bacterium | reverse complement strand
TCCCGCGCCCGCTTTAAAATCGGTCGGCTGGGAAACACCTCCTTGTTCCCGGCCAGCCATTTCCCCCGCACGACCCCCTGCTTATCGATCAGAAAGAAAGACCGATGGGCAAACTGCCGGTCTGATTTCCCGATACGCTGCACAATATCGTAGCTATGAATGACCCGTAAGTCCGGATGATCGCTAAGCAGCGGGTACGGCAACTTGAGGGAATCGGCAAATGTCTTCTGCGAAAACGGAATGTCAGTACTGAGCCCGAGGATCTGCACATCCAGGGCCTGGAATTTCTGGTAGTCGACCTTCCTGGCCGATACGTTTTTCGATCACGTACCGCCAAAATCAGCCACATAGAACTCAAGCAGGACATGCTTTTTGCCCTTGAACTGGCTCAGACTAATCTTTTCCCCTGTTGTGCTGGGAAGGGTAAAGTCCGGCGCTTGGTCGCCAACCTCCACCGCCGTGGCCAGGCTGGCAATGGACAGTATCGCGGCCATCATGACGACCATCATTGACGAGATTCTTGTGCTAATCATACGAATCCGCTCCTTTCCTAAAAAAGATTTGTACAAATTGAAACCTCCTACCTGCAAGCCCATTGCTTAGGGTTACGACTGAAATTTCATTAACGTAGGACGAGATCCGCCTGGTATAACACCTCTGGGGAGATGGTCAGCCCCAATGCTTTCGCCACCTTCAGATTGATGACGAACTCAATTTTTGAATTCACCTCCACAGGGATGTCGGCAGGTTTTGCCCCTTTAATAATTTTGTCCACCAGACGTGCCGTTTGTCGGCCTGTTTCATAAAAATCCGGACCATAGCTAGCGAGTGCGCCATTCTGCACCCAGAAGATGGTATTGAACATAGTCGGGGTCTTCAGCTGCGTGGCTGCTGTTGAAATAGATCCAGGGATATTTAACGAAACATTGCGGGGCGCCAGGATGCCGTCGACCCGATTATGATGCAGTTGAGACAGGACTAACTGAGCCTCCGCTTCAGTATGCACCGGCCGTTCGATCAACTTAAGACCCAGTCGTTGTGCGGTCTCACGGAACATTTGAGCTTCTTTCACACCGTAATCATCATTCGCGTCATAGAGAAAGAGGACACAATCCAGGTCAGGGACCATCTGATGGAAAACTTGCAGCCGTTTTGGAATAAGCTCGAGGTTTAGATCCACCACGCCTGTCATGTTGCCACCTGGATGGGCGAAGCTTTCCACCAGGCCCTGTCCAACAGGATCACCCACCCCGGCGAAAACAATCGGAATTTGATTTGTTGCTTGTTGTGCTGCTCTTGCCGCAGTGGGTTGTGAGACAAAGAGGAGATCGACGCCATAATTGACCATCTGGCGAGCGGCGGCAGGCAAGGCGGCCAAATTCCCTTGCGTAAAGCGCACGCCGATAGCAAAGTCCTGGTTCTCCTTATAGTCAAGCACCTTAAGACCTTCTCGTAGACCGACCAGGGAGGGTTGTGGACCCCATGATTCCGTCAGTGAGCCGATGCGAAAGGGCCGTTTTGGCTCGGCATGACCCACACTGGACAAGAAAAGTCCCAAAGCAAATAACGTCGTGCCGACGTAGTGGCGCCATCGGCTGTTTCGCATCTGTGTATCATCAAAACATGTTGTCGGCTTCATAGCGCTTTTTTGCCCTATATGCCCATCACCAGTTTGCCTAGCTAGCGCGGCGTCCCGCCTGTTTTTCATCATAGACAGGGGTGCAAAGATTTCCCCAGCACTGATACACAATTAGGAATCTACAACCGGTTGGATATAAAGTCTTGAAGATTTTCTGAAGATTTTCTGAAGATGACGCTGACATGGGTTGCTGGTTAGCCTAGACTTCCTCCCGGTCTTTGGCTACGATAAGCGTCACAAAGCTACTGTTGCTTGCACGGTTGGCATCCGGATCGCAAGGAAGGAGGCCGCATGATTTACGCCTTTGGGGAGTACGAACTCGACACGGACCGTCATGAACTACGCCATGCCGGCACGCCCTGTCCCCTTGAGCCGCAAGTCTTTGCCGTTCTCCTCTATCTCATTGAACAGCGCGACCGAGTAGTGAGTAAACAAGACCTGCTTGACGAGGTGTGGCCCGGCACCTTTGTTAGTGAGTCGACTCTGTATCAGCGCCTGCGTGCCGTCCGCCATGCGCTGGGGGATAGCGGGCGGGCGCAACGGGTGATCAAGACTGTCCCTAAACAGGGTTACCGTTTTAGCGCCGTGGTTGAGGAACGGGAGCCAAGCCTTGAGGCAGGAAACGACACGGTGGCAGCGGCGCCCGGACGCCCCTCTGTCCGGGCGATGCCGCAAGACGGGGCAGCCGCCTCTGAACAACCCCCCTCCCTTGACCGAATAGCTGGGGCTGAACGCAGGCTGGTGACGGTGCTGTGTGGGACGCTGGCCAATGCGGAGGCGCTGGCCGAGCACCTGGGCTTTGACGCCCTCCGGCGTTTGCAGCAGACCTTGTTCAAGCTGGCTGAGACCGAAGTGCAGCGCTATGAAGGCACCCTCCAACCCTATGGGGACGCCGGGTTTTTCGCCCTGTTTGGGATACCAGTGGCGCATGAAGACCACCCCCGGCGAGCGGTGTTGGCAGCGCTTAGTCTCCAGCAGCGCTTAAGCGACGCCCATGCTGAGCTTGGCACACCACAGGACGCGGACCTTGAGGTGCGCCTGGGCGTTCATAGCGGACTGGTGCGGCTGAGCGCAAGCGAGACCCAGCCTGCCACCCCGGTAATGGGTGCGACGACAGACCTGGCTGCCCGTCTTCAGTCTCTAGCGACGCCAGGCCATCTACTGGTCAGTGAGGCGACGTTGCAGCTGGTGCAGGGTGAGGTGTACAGCGAGGCGTTCGGGTTGGTGCGAGGTAGTGAACCGTCGGAGCCGATGATGGCGTACACGGTTGATGCGTTGGGTCAGTGGCACCCGCTGGTGCGTCAGCATGGTGGTCGGGTATTGAGCCGCTTTGTCGGGCGGAAGCGGGAACTGTTAGTCCTCCAGGCGCTGCTGGATCAAGCGCAGGCAAGCCAGGGACAGGTGGTGGGGGTGATGGGTGAGCCCGGCATGGGTAAATCCCGCTTTCTGTATGAATTTGCCCAACCGCTCACCGATCAGCAGGTGACCTATCTGGAAGGCCACTGTCTGTCCTACGGCAGTGTTACGCCCTACTTGCCGATCCTGGACATGCTGCGGCAACTCTGTGGGATCACCGACACGGACGACGCTCAGGTCATGACCACCAAGGTGCAGCACGGTTTGCGGGAGGTCGGCCTGGAGCCTGAGACGGGGGCGCCGTATCTGCTTCAGCTCCTGGGGGCTTTAGAGGATACCGCCCCACTGGCCGGGTTCAGTCCTCAAGCCATTAAGACCCGGACCTTTGAGACGCTGCGGCAGGTGTGTTTACACAGCAGTCAACAGCAGCCACTCATCATGGCGGTAGAGAACCTGCATTGGATTGACCCGACTTCGGAAGAATGGCTGGCCTCGCTGGTGGAACAGTTGCCGAACGCCTCGCTTTTGCTACTGACGACTTATCGGCCTGGCTATCGGCCGCTATGGATAGATAAATCCTATGCCACACAATTGGCCCTGGGTCGGCTCACGCCCGAAGAAAGTCGAGCGCTGGTGCAGTCGGTGGCGTCCATGCAGGAGTTGCCGGAGGGTCTTACGCAAGAGATTTTGGCCAAAGCGGCAGGTAATCCGTTCTTTCTCGAAGAACTGGCCCGTGTGGTGATGGAAGGTGATGGGCGGGGCGCAAAGGTGACGGTTCCGGACACCGTGCAGGCGGTCCTGGCAGCCCGTATGGACCTTCTTCCAGCGGTCGAGAAGTCGCTCCTCCAGCGAGCTGCGGTTATCGGCAAGGACGTGCCATATGCACTTCTCCAGGCGACTGCTGAGCAGTCTGAGCCGATGCTTGATCACGGCTTGCAACAGCTTCAGAGGGCGGAGTTTCTCTACCAGCAACGAGGTGTGTCTGAGCGGACCTTTACCTTCAAGCATGCCCTGACCCAGGATGTGGCGTATCAATCGTTGCTGACCAATACGCGGCAGCAGTATCATCAACGGATTGCCCAGGCGTTAGCCGAGCGTTTCAGCGAGATGGTTGAGACACAGCCTGAACTGCTGGCGTATCATTTACACCAAAGCGGGACTGATCGAGCAGGCCATACCATACTGGCATCGGGCTGGCGACCATGCCGCACAACACTCGGCCAATCAGGAAGCCCTCGAGCATTTCAACCAAGCGCTAGAACTTCTTACGACGCTTCCTGACACACCTGAGCATGCCCGGCATGAACTGATATTGTATCTTGCTTTGGCGGAGCGTCTGGAGGTCACCAAAAGTCCGGCAGACCCGGAAGTCGAACGTGCTTACACCCGAGCCCACGAGCTGTGCCGGCAGACAGGGGACACCTCACGCCTCAACCAGGTGTTGATCGGATTGTTCTCGGTGTATTTTTTCCGTGCGGCGTTGCCGCAGGCCCTGGAACTGGCAGAGCGACTCCTTAGCAGAGCCCAGCGCCAGAACGATCCGACTTTGCAGTTGTTGGTCTCCAGATTCATGGGGTTTACCTTGCTCCATGCCGGCGAGATTGTGCCTGCTCGCGCACGATTTGCTCAAGGGATGGCGGTCTATGACCTGCGGCTGCATCCCCAGCAGCAGCACTATGACCCATTGTTCTATGACGCTGCGGCGCGTTGCCGCGTCCAAGAGGCGATAGCCTTGTGGCATCTGGGCTACACAGACCAGGCCCTGGCAAGGGGTCAGGAAGCACTGTCATTGGCCCAAAAGGTGTCGCGGCCCTATGGCCTCGCTCAAATACTGGTTAATATCGCCGGTATCCATCAATTCCGCTACGAGGTGCAGGCTGTCCAAGAACGAGCCGAGATGGCGATAACACTCTGTCGTGAGTACGGGTTTGCTCAGTCTCAGTGGCTAGTAACAGGAACGCATTTACGGGGTTGGGCAGTGGCTATGCAGGATCAAGTCGAGGAGGGAATTGCCCAGATGCGCCAGAGCCTGGACGCATGGCGAGCGATGAGAATAGAGCAGGGTCGCCCCCATTTTCTTGTCCTCCTGGCCGAAGCCTATGGGAAAGCAGGCCAGATCGAA
>JAPULM010000174.1 GCA_027294925.1 bacterium | reverse complement strand
TGCTGTCATCATAGACACAGAGGTAAGAGCAAGATAATATTCTGAGAGGTTGAGGTAAGACTGGATTGTATACAGACTTAAGGATGGAGGGAAAAAGGATGAGCGGAGAGACTCGATATGTGTTTACAGCGGCGATGGATGTCGATCCGGCAAAGGAGGAGCTGTTCAACGAGGTATACGACACCGAGCACATACCCCTGTTGCTAAAAGTTCCCGGCGTCATTTCCGTAACACGCTACGTTAAAGAGCCGTTTGAAATGGTCATCGGCGGCGAAAGCCGTCAGATGTTGAACCCAAGCGAGCCGAAGCATGCCGCAGTCTATGAGATCGAGGACCCTGGCGTATTGACGAGCGCCGCCTGGGCAGAGGCGGTCGACCAGGGACGCTGGCCAACAGAAGTCAGACCGTACACCTCGAACCGCCGACATACCTTACACAAGGAAAGGAGAGCCCACAATGGTTGAGGGCGTGCTGCCGGGTAAAGTAGCAATCGTTACAGGCGCCGGTAGCCCGATTGGCCTGGGCCATGCGATGACGGTGGGATTGGTGCGAGCGGGTGCACGGGTGGCGCTGCTCGATGTCAATGAAGATTGGTTGGCGCAAAGTGCGGCTGAAATACGATCGATCGGCGGTGATGATTGCGCCTTGCCGATTGTCACCAATATCACCGATCCCGACGCTGTGGAGCAGGCGGTGAGCCGCACTATTGCGGAACTAGGCGGGCTTCATATCCTGGTTAATAACGCCGGCATTAACCAACGCTCCGAGGGTTATACCACGTCAGACCAAACGAACGACTTCTGGAAGCTGTCGCCGCAAGCTTGGAACCGCGTGGTGGCGGTTAACCTGAGTGGACCTTTTTTTATGGCCAGGGCGGTTGTCGGCCACATGATGGCGCAAGGTTGGGGCCGCATCATCGGGGTCACCACCAGTATGGACACCATGTGGCGCAAATGGGGCACGCCGTACGGCCCTTCTAAGGCTGGCCACGAAGCGTTGATCGCGGCCATGGCACAAGAGCTTGAGGGCAGCGGCGTGACGGCCAATGTCTTGGTGCCGGGGGGTGCGACATATACCAACATGACGGCCTCGAATACGGCCTATGAGACGGGAAAGCTGATTAACCCTGAGGTGATGCAAGCGCCAGTAGTGTGGTTGGGTTCCGAGGCATCGCACGATTTTAATGGCCGGCGGATTATTGCTTATTTCTGGGATGAGAGTTTGCCGCTTGAACAACGGTTGGAGAAAGCCAGTGCCCCGGCTGCTTGGCCGCAGCTAGGGCGACAGGCCATTCACCCGGGGCGATAAGGCAGAAAACAACACCGAATCAACGATGCTCGCCCCGTTTACGCTTGCTTTTGATTCACCCTGTGCGGACGTGGTCAGGCGGCGTAACGCGGTGGAGAAAGGTAATAACCGAATCGGCAAAGATGTCGTTGCGATCGCCAGCTACCATATGCGCTGCGTTTTCAACGTTAACATACTCAGCATGCGGGCATTGCTCAAGAAAACTTTTGGCGCCTGCCTCGCTCAACACGTCGGACAGACCGCCGCGAATCAGTAGCGTTGGCAAGCTGAGATGATCGGCACATTCGTGCAGCCGTTGCCGATAGGCTGTCGTGTTGTGCCGGATGTGGCGCCGCGCCGGGTCCCAGTGCCAGTGGTATTTACCATCAGCACCAAGCCGAATGTTCTTGGCCAATCCATCCAACTTGCGCGGACGTGGGCGGTGTGGCTGGTAGTTTGAGATGGCGTCCGCCACTTCCTGCAGGCTATCGAATCCCTCCGGCTTCTGGTTCATGAATTCCTCAATGCGGCGTGCTCCCTCCGCTTCGATGCGTGGCGCCATGTCGACCAGCACCAGAGCGGCTGCGTCGATATGGCACTCGCCAATGGCAACCAAGCTGATGCCGCCACCCATTGAGGCGCCAACCAGGATCGGGCGTCTGCCTCCGAGTGCATCGACGACGCGGCACAGGTCTTCAACCATATCATCCTGTCCGTACTGATCAGGCGGCGCCCATTCTGAGTCGCCGTGCCCACGGGCATCGAAGGCCACCGCGTGATATCCGGCCTTGCCTAGCATTTGGCCGGCGCCTTTCCAGGCGTGGCGGGTCTGGCCGCCGCCGTGCTGGAGCACCACGAGTGGTCCGTTCGGATCGCCCCATGTATCACCTGCAATCGTAATACCGCCAGCCCCAGTCCAGGTGTGCATGGGGACCGGTGTGCCTGGCAGTCGCTCTCCTGCGCTCATATCAATTCCCTCTCGTTGGGTCGTGTGGATCGGAACCGAGTCGTCGGCAAGTTCTAACGCTGTTCGTACTCCTGATTTTAGCTTGTCCTGCGAAGCTGCACGGGTAGGTATTTTTAACGTATTTTTGCTCTCCCGTCCAGTCCTAAACGGCATTCTGTTAGGGCCACTTTCTAAACATGAGCCTCTTTACCATGCTGCCATTGGCGCTTGACTCTTATCGACTTACCAAGCAAGATGAGGCTTCCATCTGTCGGTGATTTTTGCAGTATGGTGGTGCGTTGGGGTCGAGTGGCAGGTTATGTCTCTGTTCGGCAAGCAAGGAAGACGTGACTTTTTGCGCCTCGCTTTGGCATGAAAGGGTGTTAGGTGAGCGGATCTCTAGAGGGCGTGCGGGTCATTGACCTCACCCGCAATGTGGCGGGTCCCTATGCATCAAAGTTGCTGGCCGACCAGGGAGCTGATGTGATTAAACTTGAGCCGCCGGGTGGCGACCCGAGCCGGGCATTTGGGCCGTTTCCAAATGATGTGCCGCATGCGGAACGCTCGGGCCTGTTTTTGCATTTAAATCGCAATAAGCGATCGATGCTTGTTGATCCCAGCAGCGCAGATGGCGGCGAGCGCATTCGAGCTTTAGCGGCCGATGCACATATCGTGTTGGAAGATTACCCGCCGGGTACGGCGCAAGCCTGGGGTTGGAACTGGCAGACGCTGCAGACGGCGAATCCTGCTATGGTGATGACCTCAATCACGCCGTTTGGGCAGAGCGGGCCGTACCGGGACTATCGTGGCTCGGAGCTTACCTTACAAGCCATCGGCGGCCCTCTCTATACGAATGGCCATCAAAGTCGCGAACCCCTCAAACTAGCCGGCCATTATGCCCATTATCATGCCGGTGTCGTGGCAGCTTTGGCGACACTAATGGCGTTGCGTCGTGCCGAAGCAACTGGCCAAGGCGACTGGATTGACATCGCCGTGCACGAATGCCAGGCCGGTTGTCGTGACAGGCAGACCGTCAATCTGACCATGGCGGCTTATACGGGGCTGTCGGCCGGGCGTCTTGGCTCCGCTGTCTTTCGCATGGGCGCAGGGGTGCGCGCCTGTTTAGATGGGCATGTCAACATTATGGGCGCGCATAATCGTTTACCGCGTCTCCTACGTTTAATCGGCCGTGAGGATCTACTCGAGCATCCGCATATCATGGCTCCGCCTGGTAGTGTACCTGATGATCTGGTTGAGGCGGTTGAGGGCGCCTATGCGGCATGGCTTAAAACCATGCCGAAGCGCCAAGCCATGGCTGCGGCGCAGGCGGCCGGCTTGTTGGCCGGCGCGGTATATACGGTGGCGGATGTGCTGCAAGATCCACATTATCAAGTTCGCCAGGTCTGGGATACGGTCGAGCATCCCGAAACCGGCCCCTTGCAGTACCCTGGGCGACCGTTTGTGTTGAGCCAATCACCGCATCGCCCATCACAACGGGCGCCGCTACTTAATGAACATGCTGACGAGATCAAAGCGGGCGGTCTGCAGCCGTCTCGCCGGCAAGCAACGGCGCCGCAGGAGACGCCGCTCGAATTGCCGTTAGCCGGGCTGCGGGTGGCGGAAATTACCGTCGTGTGGGCCGGACCGCACGTCACCCAGCTGTTGGCGGAGTGGGGAGCCGATGTGATTCGGGTCGAACCGGTGAATAAGCCGCAGCCCTATACGCGTGGGATGGAAAGTGTGCTGAGTCGTGCGCAGGCGCAAGCGCTTGCCGCACAGGGGATACCGACTCGCTTGGCCGACAACGACCCGCAAATGGACCCATGGAATCGCAATGCCGCCTTCAACTCGCATGCCCGTAACAAACGTTCGATGACTTGTAACATTATGACGCCTGACGGGCGCCATGCCCTCCTACGTCTGGTCAAGCACTGTGATGTGCTGGTTGAGAATAATGTACCGGAAACAATGGATAAAGCTAACATCAGCTGGGAAGCATTACACACCATCAACCCCCGCCTGATCATGCTGCGCATGCCGGCCTTCGCGCTGGATGGACCGTATCGCGATTACCGTGCTTTCGGTTTGCATGTGGAGGCGATGGTGGGACACACCCATCTGCGTGGTTATCCGGGTCAGAGCCCCGAAATGCTGAGCGAGTCGCTAGCCAGCGATGGCATTGCCGGGGTGCAAGGCGCGCTAGCGGTAATGATGGCGCTGAGACACCGTGAGCGTACAGGGCAAGGGCAGCTCATCGAGATGCCTTTGACAGAGGGCTTTTTGCCGGTCTTAGGCGAATTCATCATGGACTATACGATGAATGGACGCGATACGCCCAGCCAGGGCAATCGGCATCGCTGGCATGCGCCACACAATGTATACCCCTGTCGCGGCGAGGATAATTGGATTGCCATCGACGTGGGGTCGACGGCAGCGTTCGTCGCGCTTTGCCAGGTGCTTGATGGCATACACCTGAGTCGTGATTCCCGCTTTAGCTGCAATCAAGCGCGTCTAGACAATGTCGACGCGCTTGACCACGTGCTTGCCGTTTTGACGCGACAACACGACAAGGAGCCACTGTTCCATGCCTTGCAGGCCGTCGGCGTTTGCGCTGCTCCTGTGCGTCGCGCAGTTGAAATCTTGCAAGACCCGCAGCTCAATGCGCGTGGCTTCTTTGTGCCCTTACCGACGGCTGATGAACAACGCTTGTATCGCTATCCAGGTTTGATATTCAGAATGCTGCGGACGCCGAACACGTTGCGCTCTGGCCCCGTACGGCTCGGTGAACATAACCGGGAAATTTACTGCGACTTGCTTGGCTACTCACCGCAGGAACTGGCCGATCTGGAACGTAAAAAGCAGGTGGGCACGGCGTATCCACCTGAGGTGTGGCGCCCGGCGTAGGCCAGGGCCGGTCAGGCGGCAGCATGCTGCCGTGCTGTTCTGAGGGAAAGCAACTCGGTGTTTAAAAATGCGTTTTTTTACTCGCTGAAAGGTTGCAGGCGTTAGGGTTCCATGGTATAGAGAGAGGCTCGGTTGGTAATCAAATTAGGTGTCAAGATAGATAAGATGGGTGAGAAACTGCCTGACGTCGTGAACAGGAGCGGCTATGAAATTTGGATTTCTTATTGATAACCGTAAATGCATTGGGTGCCATGCATGCAGCGTTGCATGCAAGGAGGAGCACCAGGTGCCACTGGGCGTATATCGCACCTGGGTGAAGTATGTCGAAAAAGGCGAATTTCCCAATGTGCAACGGAATTTTACCGTGCTGCGGTGCAATCATTGTGAACAGGCGCCCTGTGTCACCATATGTCCGGTAACGGCGCTTTACAAACGATCCGACGGCATCGTTGATTTTGATCCGGATGTCTGCATCGGTTGTAAAGCTTGTATGCAGGCTTGCCCGTATGACGCGTTGTACATTGACCCCAACAATAATACGGCGGCCAAATGTAATTTCTGTGCGCATCGGGTGGAGAATGGCCTGCGGCCCTCATGCGAGGTGGTTTGCCCGACCCAGGCCATTGTGTCTGGTGATTTGGACGATTCGACCAGCTTCATTTCCCAGCTCATCACCCGTGAACCGGTGCGCGTGCGCAAACCTGAGAAAGGCACCGTGCCACAGCTGTTTTATATTGACGCAGACGAAAGCAGTTTGACCCCGACCGCTGCCACACAGCCGCAGGAATTTGGTATGTGGTCGCAGGTAGCGAATCCCGAAATTACCAATACATCACTGTCGGTGCCCGGTTTGGGGACCGTGTCAGATGGCCGTGCTGCATCGTTTTCCCTGCTGGATTTGGCGCCCAAGACGCCCCGTACGGTATATGACGTGGCACATGCCGTACCGTGGGGGAAGAAAGTCAGCTTATACATTTGGACCAAATCGATCGCGGCCGGCGCTTTTCTCTTGTCATCCATTGGCGTTGGCTTGGGGATAACGCCTGATAGCCCGTTATTGAATTGGGGAGCGTTGTTTCTGTCGCTGCTCTTTTTGGTCATTACGACAGTTTTCCTGGTTACGGATCTCAAACGTCCGGAGCGTTTTTATACCATTTTACTGCGACCGCAGTGGCGTTCCTGGTTGACCATTGGGTCATACATACTCGTGGTCTATGGTGCGTTACTCGGCATCAGTTTGTTGACCGCGATGTTCGGGGCCACCCGTTTTCGGCACTTTTTACTTTGGCCTGGGGGTATTGCTGCGGTGCTGGCGGCGATCTATACCGGCTTTCTCTTTGGGCAGGCTAAGGGGCGTGATTTGTGGCTGAGCCCGGCGTTGCCGGTTCATTTGCTGGTTCAGGCGTTGCTGGCCGGCGCGGCGTCTCTGGCCATCGTGGGCATTGTCGTGGCCTCTAATGACACAACGAAGGTATTGTTGCATGATGTCCTGTTGTGGGCTCTAGTGGCGAATTTGTTTATTATCTTAGTTGGTGAGTTATGGATGCCGCATGGAACGCAAGATGCGGCTAGCGCTGCCCGGATGATCCTAGGCGGGCAATACGCCAAACCGTTCTGGGTCGGTGTGGTGGTGCTCGGCCACATCTTACCGCTGCTGTTGCTGGTGCTGATTCCTGTGTCTATCGGCTTCTCTGCTGTTGCCGGTCTGTTCGCCTTAGCCGGACTGTTGGTATTTGAGCACATTTGGATTATGGCTGGTCAAACAGTGCCACTCAGTTAAGATTTTTGGTCGCGTTGTTGCGCTTGATGATCAATTAATCAAACATGGTTGAGACAGCTCACCCAGTTTACCATAAGGAATATGACCATATGCCACCTCTCTCCTTACCCATCCCGTCTTTAGGGCAGCTTGTCGACTACCCGCCGGTTGAACGATGGGATGATTGGACTGAATACGACCCTGCTGCCTGGCCCAAGAAGGTGGTCAAGAAGTACATGCTGATTCCCACTGTCTGCTTTAACTGTGAGGCAGGCTGCGGACTGCTGGCTTATGTCGACAAAGAAGACCTTTCGATTCGTAAATTTGAGGGCAATCCGGCACACCCGGGTAGTCGCGGCCGCAACTGCGCCAAAGGACCGGCGACAATCAACCAAGTCAATGATCCGGAACGTATCCTGTACCCCTTAAAACGTTCCGGGCCGCGTGGTTCGGGACAGTGGGAGCGCACCACCTGGGACGAGGTGCTCGACACCCTAGCGGGACGTATTCGTAAAGCCTTGCAAGAAGATCGCCGCACTGAGGTGATGTATCACGTTGGACGCCCGGGGCATGATGGTTACATGGATCGGGTGCTGCAAGCCTGGGGGGTGGATGGGCATAATAGCCATACCAACGTTTGCTCTTCCGGGGCACGCCTGGGTTATACGTTGTGGCAGGGGGCTGATCGCCCATCCCCGGATCACGCCAATGCCCGCTTTATTTTGCTGATTAGCGCCCATCTGGAGGCTGGACATTATTTCAACCCACATGCCCAGCGTATCATCGAGGCAAAGATGGCCGGGGCCAAGATCGCGGTGATCGACACGAGACTGTCCAATACCGCCTCGCGTAGCGACTACTGGCTCGCCGCCTGGCCGGGTTCGGAGGCCGCCATGCTGTTGGCCATGGCTAACGTGATTCTGCAAGAGGAGCGCTTTGACCGCGTGTTTATGGAGCGTTGGGTCAACTGGGACACTTACATGCAGTCGGAGCATGCTGATCGCGAGTCGACCTTTGACAATTTCATCGAGGCGATTAAAACGCACTATGCGGCCTTCACGCCGGCGTTCGCCGAGCGTGAAAGCGGGGTTGAGGCCGGCATGATTGTCGACGTGGCGCACGAGATCGCCAAAGCAGGCTCGGCCTTTGCCAGCCATGTCTGGCGCAGCGCCGCGTCCGGTAACGAAGGTGGCTGGCAGGTGTCGCGTTGCCTGACTTTCCTCGGGGTGTTGACCGGTAGCATTGGCACGCCCGGCGGCACGTCGCCCAACAGCTGGGATAAATTCGTCCCGGCGCCGTATGCCAAGCCACCTCCACAGCAGGTGTGGAGCGAGCTGTTGTGGCCCAAAGAATATCCGCTGACGCATAACGAGATGAGTATCTTGCTACCTCATTTCTTGAAGGAAGGCCGGGGCCGGGTTGATACGTATTTTACCCGTGTCTACAACCCGGTGTGGACCAATCCGGACGGCGCTACATGGATCGAAGTATTGCAGGACGAAGACAAGATCGGTATGCATGCGGCGCTCACCCCGGTATGGAGTGAAACTGCTTGGTTTGCCGACTACGTGTTGCCGATGGGTAATGGTGCTGAGCGCCATGATCTGATGAGCCAGGAAACGCAGGCAGGAAGCTGGATTGCCTTTCGGCAGCCCGTGCTGCGGGTGGCGCTCGAGAAGATGGGAACGCCGGTGCAGTGGACCTATGAGGCTAACCCGGGCGAGGTGTGGGAAGAAGACGAGTTCTGGATTGAACTCTCCTGGCGCATCGATCCGGATGGTTCGCTCGGCGTACGGCAGTATTTTGAATCGCCGTATCGTCCTGCTGAGAAGCTGACGGTAGAAGAGTATTACCAATGGATTTTTGAGAACAGTGTACCGGGGTTGCCTGAGGCAGCTGCCGCCGAAGGGCTAAGTCCGTTGGCCTACATGCGCAAATACGGTGCTTTTGAAGTGCAGCGTGACACCTACAACGTGCATGAAACGCTACTGACAGCGGAGCAGCTTGCGGGCGCTGAGGTGGATGCGGAGACGCAGGTGATCCACCAAGACGGCCATCCGATAGGGGTTGAAATTGCCGGGCAAGGGGTGGTTGGCTTTGCCACGCCGTCACGCAAGCTGGAATTCTTTTCACAGACCATGAAGGATTGGCATTGGCCAGAGTACACACTCCCGGCTTATATCAAAAGTCATGTGCATCGCGAGAATATTGACCACAAGCGGGGCGAATATGTGCTGCTGCCGACTTTCCGCCTACCGACCCTGATTCACACCCGCACCGGTAATGCAAAATGGCTGTATGAGATCTCCCACACCAATCCGTTGTGGGTGCATCCGAAAGACGCCCAACGTTTAGAATTGACGATGGGGGCATTGGCCAAGGTGCATACAGATATCGGTTATTTTGTCATTCGGGTGTGGGTCACCGAAGGCATTCGCCCCGGTATTGTTGCTTGCTCGCACCACCTTGGCCGCTGGCGGCTGTCGAAAGAGACGGGGGGCGACCGCTGGTCGACCGCGTTAGCCGATTTTGAGCAAATTGGCCAAGGCCAATGGCGCTTACGGCAAGTTGAGGGAATTATGCCATTCAGCAGCCCTGACCCGGATTCCGACCGCATCTGGTGGAAGGACGCCGGGGTGCATCAGAATCTCGCCTTCCCAGTGCACCCGGATCCGATTAGCGGCATGCATTGTTGGCATCAAAAAGTCCGTATCGAAACGGCCGGTCGTGAGGATCGCTACGGTGACGTGTTTGTGGACACCAACAAATCGCTTGAGGTGTATCGGGAGTGGCTGAAAAAAACCCGTCCGGCGCCTGGCCCCGATGGTCTACGGCGCCCGTTGTGGATGTTACGGCCGCTAAAGCCCAGCACAGATGCGTATTATTTGCCCTGATCGGTGCGAAGCACCGTGACCTATATCAGAGATCGGTTTATCCCTGCAATTAATCGGTAGCAGGTCGTCATCGTAGGGGTTGGTACACCGAGTGTTACACCTTGCTGCACGGCGTAGCCGAGTGTCTCCTCGACTTCGAGGCGTCTTTTGCCTCTTTCCAGATCTTGCAGGGTCGATACCTTGTGAGACGGCGCCTGAGAGGCGAATTGTTCCCCCCGTTGCCTGATTTGCGCAATTGAGTCGTCAAGCGAAAGTTGGCTCAAGGTCTTAACGGCGACGAAAGATGTATCTTCAAG
>JAPULM010000173.1 GCA_027294925.1 bacterium | reverse complement strand
ATCTGCAAATCTGAAGGCATTGCCGCAACCTTCGTGGCTGCAACCCAGGTGTTTGACCAAAACGAACATACCGGAGCCATGCCGGGACGTGTGTTGGGGAGCTACGAATAGCCCAACAGGAGAACGATATGATCGAAAAGCGCCCGTTTGGGCGTACAGGACATATGAGTACGGTGACGCTGTTTGGCGCCGCCGCGCTTAGCCGTGTGACGCAGGCGGAAGCGGATCAGACGCTGGAGGTATTGCTGCAATACGGTATCAATCATATTGACACTGCCGCCCGTTATGGTGATTCTGAACGCCGTATTGGTCCCTGGATGGCGCAGCATCGGCAGGATTTTTTTCTCGCCACCAAAACACGTGAGCGCACCTACCAGGCGGCCCGCGACCAGTTGCGCCGGTCGCTTGAGCGCCTGCAGGTCGATCAGGTGGATTTGCTCCAGCTGCACGCCCTGTTTCATCCGGACGAGCGGGAGGTGGCGCTGGGGCCAGGCGGTGCGCTAGAAGCCGCGATCGAGGCGCGTGAGCAAGGTCTAGTGCGCTTTATCGGCGTCACCGGACATGGTTGGACGGTTGCCGCTATGCACAAGCGTAGCCTGGCGCGTTTCGATTTTGACGCCGTCCTTATGCCCTATAACTATGTGATGCATCAAAGCGAGCGTTATCACGAGGATTTTGATGCTGTCGTGACGCTTTGTGCAGAGCGAAACGTCGCCGTGCAGACGATCAAATCGATTGCGCGCGGCCCGTGGGCCACCAGCGACAAAATACGCCATACGTGGTATCAGCCACTCGAAGAGCAGGCCGACATTGATCGGGCGGTGCACTGGGTAATCGGCCGACCCAACATCTTCCTCAATACCGCTGGCGACCTCCACTTGCTGCCCAAAATTCTGGACGCCGCGAGCCGCTTGCAAGCGCGACCGAATGACGACGAGATGACCGCCATGTTGGGACAACAGCGGTTGACGAGTTTATTTGGCATCGGCTGAAACGTTTGTCTGCACCAACGGTCGCAGGGGAAGGTACACCGTTGAGCCTTTGGCCTGTAACCAGTTACGAAAGTCGTGACTGACAAATAGCGTCGGTTCCTTGAGCTGTACGGAAAATTGAACACTACTGAAATCATATTCGACGTATCCGGTATTCCCCTGTTTTGGCAGTTATTAGGTAGCATTGTGAGTCCAGCAGGGACAATCGAGATACTTTTGAACTGCAAGGCAAGATTTACGCAACCTCTTGCATGGGTCGGACCTTTGGAAGAGGAAGGGGGCGGCCCTCAGATTCAAAGTGCCGGATGATATCCTCCAAGACTTCACATAGGTCCGCGTAGACCTGGACCGGATCATCACCGTGAATTCCCGTTATCAAGTCCGGACATTTTCCCAGGTAGGCTTGGTCTTCTTCGCTCCACTCGACCCACTTGTGGTATTTATCGCTCGCCTTCATTTCATAACCTCCTCAAGCGCCCGTCGAACTTGCCTTTCCTGATACGGCTTGGCGTCATCGCCAGACTTCCCACTGAGCGTGACGCCCCCCGGATAACGAACATGCGTGAACTTGCGATGCGATCCTTTTCCTCCACCGTGGATCTCATAGAAGCCCGCATCTGTCAGGTCTTGTATCAACTGTCGGATTTTCCTCGCCATAGCCGAGAAAGCCACCTCTCTCAAGATGCAATTTTTAGAGAGCCGTTCGCTTTCATTTTCTCTCAGCGAACGGTAGCGCTGTTGATCGTCTGGCGAACGACTGAGATCACCATCTGCAAAAAGTGGTGTGGCTGTGGCGTAGTGGAAGCCTCGCCGTCTTTTGCAGCCCGAGTGGAGCACCTTGTTACGCCTTTACTCAAGTTTGGCTTCAGCATCCGCGTTAATGATTTCTAGAATATTTTCGAGAAATCTCCCTTCTTCTGCCTTTGTCGACTGTCTAAGATAAGGCGGCATATATTCTAGAAATTCGGGTTTGCTAACAGGTAAATATTCTAATAATGCCTCCAGCATAGCCGGACGTAACAGACGCTGATTATCCGGCGTATCGGGTAATGCTTTCCTTATAATCTCCCTGTCAAACTCGATAAGCTTTTCCTTGAGTCCAATTTCTTCTGATATATATTTCTTGATTACAGCTTCCTGCTTTTCAACTTCTTCGAGAATCTCTTCAATCTCATTCGTTGCGGACTTAGCTTCCAGCTGATTGTCCTCTATCCTCTCTGTTTTCTGAGCATTCAATTCTCGAATAACTGGCTGGAGCTCAGCATGGGGATTTTTAAACCAGTCTGTCGACCATATCCGCCGAATACGCCAACCAAGACGTTCAAGGATTGTCTGTCGAAGTCGATCACGGTCGCGTGCTGATTTTGCCGAATGATAGGTAGCGCCATCACACTCTATACCCATCAGATAACGTCCTGTATTTCCAGGGTCCACCACCGCCACGTCAATATAAAAGCCGGCGACACCAACTTGGGGAACACACTCAAATCCCTCTTTGCGCAGCGCTGCCATCACGGCGATTTCAAAATCACTGTCCGGCGCCCGTCCCGTCTCTCTTTCCGTCTTATGGAGAATACCCGTCTCGCAAAAGCTGAGAAAATCGCGTAGAGCGTGTACACCACGCTTGGCTGTAGAGCCGGCAATGATGTCCTCTGATCCCATAGAGCTAAAAATATGCATTCGCTTCTTTGAGCGGGTAAAGAGCACGTTCAAGCGACGCCAGCCCACATCGGAATTAATTGGGCCAAACCGTTGAAAAACCTTCCCCCCCCGGTTCTTGTGGTCCATAGGTCATTGAAACGAAGATAATATCACGTTCATCACCCTGAACATTTTCCAGGTTCTTGATGAACAGAGACTCCTGTCTGTGCGCATCTTCCTCTAACCACTTCTCGAAGACCGTATCTTCTTTTGCGAGCGTCTCAATCGCCCGTTCAAGCTGTGAACGCTGCTCAGCACTCATTGAGACCACACCCAATGACTCTTCTGGGCGATGCCTGAAATGCTCTCGAACGGCCTCGGAAATGATTTTTGCCTCTTCCATATTTCGCCTATTGACGAAGCAGCCGTGCGGCACCCTTGAATACTGGATGCCGTAGCTTTCGGTCGCCTTATAGGGCGAAGGAAAAAGCACGAGATCGCTTTCATAGAACGAGTGATTAGAGAATGCGATAAGACTCTCGTGTTGCGAACGATAGTGCCAGCGAAGCCGCCTGGCAGGAAACATCGGCAGTGTCGCGTCAAGAATGCTCTCCGACTCCTCTATTGCCGTTGGGTCATCTTCGTCGTCATCGACAACACGGTCAAAAAAAACTTGTTGGAGGCAGCTGCTTGGGGTCTCCAACGACCACTAACTGCGATCCCCTTGCAATTGCACCCAGGGCATCCTGCGGTTTGATCTGTGAGGCCTCATCCATGACGACCAGATCAAATTCGATTTGACCGGGTGCAAGATACTGGGCAACCGACATCGGCCCCATCATGTAACAGGGTTTTAACGCAACTAACGCGCTGCCCGCTCTGCGCAGCAACTGTCTGATAGGCAGGTGACGGGTCTTCTTGCCGCATTCATGTTCCAGCAGGAATCGCTCAGTACGCTCGCTAACACGGGCGCCAAGGTTACCTTCTGGGATTTTTGTCTGATCCGTCTGCCAGGCGATCTGCTCACACTGCAACTTCTTGAGCCGATTGTCGTATTCCTTGAATTTGTCCTGCAGGGCATTCTGTGAATGTCCAGAAAAACGTCCCAGTTCGGGTTGCTCGCGCAATATCTCACGAGCCAATACATCGAAGACCCCGGCTTTGTGTGCATCATCAACTTGTTGAACGTCGATATCGCCCTGCTCCACCCTCTCAGCCAGCTTGATAAGCCCCATCGCGGCAACCTGGTCACGTACTCGCACGTAATCGAGCCAATTCTGCAACGTATCGCCATTATTGAACGCCAGCTTATTTCGGGTGATCAGTCTATCGATTTGATCACCCGACTGATTCATCCAATCGCCAGCCTCCAACCCTACCAACTGCTTGAAGGACTCGTATCTGGCCGCTTGTGTATCGACAGCAGTTCGCAATCGCCCTGCAAGAGCTGACAGTGAGTTAAAGGTTGTCGTTGTGGGATGATCGTAGATGCGCTGGCTAACTTCTTTATTTGACACCTGTTGATCCATGTAAACAGCAACAGCTAAAGTATTGCGGAGTATGGGCGGATTAGCGGCGTTGTCGGCATTCACTCCTGTCTTTAGACCAAGACGCCCCTTGAACAACTTGTTATCGAAATCTGCCTTTTCCCACTTGTTGACTGCTTTTTTCAGTGAATCAAGCAATTCTATGCGGTTGGCAAGCTCCGCTATTGAGATTGCGTTATCCGTTGCCAGGGGTCCGCAGGCGCATATTGCGTCATCCAACGACGCCAGGAGATCGGTAATTACACCTTCCTCCCCCACAAGCAGTGTCGATTCACTTTGTAACTCAGCGAAAGGCGTAAATATCTCCTTAAGGCTCCCTAGGTCGTCCAGCAAATCACTCAGCTGCCGTTGCACGCCGCGCTCGGACAAAGAGCGCACACCACGGGCAAGGCCCGCTGGAAGATCAAGTATTGCATTGCCCAGGGCGACTTTCTGACCGAAACCCACGCCGTATTGCTGGCGCACCTTTCTATACCAGTCACGCAACGACTCCAAGCCTGCCAAATCGGTTTCCAGACCCCGCAGGTGATCACCAAATACTTCCCTGTAGCGCCGATTTTCGCCGAGCTTGTAGCGTCGCCCCGAAAACGCCGCCGCTTTCAGCAGCAATGGTTGCAACGCAGGGAACTTAATCTGGTTACCCGCTGCATGGCCGAGCACCTGTTTGCGTGCCGTTCGCCAACTGCCCTTAAACCAACGGAAGATACCACCGGCATCAAGGGTCTCTCTTATTTGGTGTAGTTCATCCTCACTGGGCAGACCATCAAGCCTAAACACGCCGTGCAATTCATCGTGCAGGGCATGCAGTTGTTCCAGTTCCTCTCGCAGCTTCGGTAAGAGATCATCCAGCTCCTCATTGTCGAAAAGCTCATCACGAAGTTTCCAATGGGAAGAATTGAGGCTGGAAACCAGATTAACAAAGGTCTTAAACTCGGTGAGACCGGCTTCCGTGGGCAACAGATGCATGGCAGCCCTTTCGCCCACGGCGGTTTGAATCTCCTCCAGTGGTTCATCCAATTCAGCGAGTTGGTCTTGTATCGCCGTCAGTCGATTGATTGCCTCGGCCAACTCCCCCAGCTCTACAGCCTGACCCACGAGCTGGCGCAACTGTTCACTTCCCGCGAGAAAACCGTCGACCACTGAAAGGTCTTGCAATACCTCTGGCCCCAGTTTCTTCGCCAGGGTTACATAGAGAGACTGGATATCTTCAAATAGCTTGAGATACCGCTGGGTCTTATTCAGCACATCACCTCGTAGCACCGGCAGCCGGTCCAACAGCTCATCGCCCTTGAGGGCTGGCAGGCGTTCCAGATCTGCCAGAAGCAATGAGATACCACTCAAGGAATCGGCGATCCTATCCCGTTCGCAACCGAGTTCCTCTGCAGACTGTGCTCTCTCATCGCTCAGGTTTTGCAGTGAGTTCTGCCACTCTTCCAACGCAGCCATCACCCTATCGAGATCAAAAATCTGCAGATCGGCATTACGCACACCGTACCAGGCGTGTTCTTGCAAAGCGGCATCGCTATCGAGCTGACCGGCTACCGCCTGATAGACCTTGCGGAAGGCCTCAACCTGATCCTCGGTGCGGCGTTGAGTGGCCACATCGAAGTTACCCCCATCATACCCATCAGGATGCAGCACATCAGGATTGATGCCGATCGCCTCACGATAGCGGGTCGCTGCCATAAAGATCTCATGCAGCGTTTTTCCAGTCTTCTTCCAGGGGCGATTGATCCGCTCGACGTGTTCCTTCAACGCCGTTTTCAGTTCTTCATAGCGGGCGATATCAACCTCAATATCTCTTGGCTTGCGGTAACGCCCATGCTTATTCAGTCGATTCTCAACCTCATCGAGCACTTTGCGCTTGTGGGATTTGTGACTGTGTAACTCGAGGCAAAACTCGCCCAGCCCAACCGCATCGAGCCTGCGTCGCACCACCTCCAAAGCCGCCAGCTTCTCGGCAACAAAGAGCACCCGTTTCCCCTGCGCCATGGCAGCCGCGATCAGATTGGTAATGGTTTGTGATTTGCCGGTGCCTGGTGGGCCTTCAATGACCAGATTCCTGCCGTCAACCGCGTCGATGAGTGCGCTGTGTTGCGAGCTATCGGCATCATCGATCAGCGGATACTTGATGTGGATCTCATCCATCTCATCGATAAGGTACACCTCGCCAAATCCTAGATCGCCGTTTGCGCCCTCTTTCTCGTCTTGATCAATGTTTGAACCGGCCAAAAACCGTGTTACTACCGGATGATCGATGATGCTCGAACCCGCCGGCCAGCGTGATGGGTCCAGATCGAGATACATCAGAAGTTTGCTGAAGTTAAGCAACGCCACTGTGATAAAACGACGCACACGCCAGCGCGGTTGATTTTTCTGAATCAATATCTGCACATCATCAAAATAGACCTCGGGTGTCGTATTCTCATCCAAGTCCGGTAAAGCCATGGCGAAATCGGCACGGAGCTTTTCCCGCAGTGAGAGATTGGGGATGATATCTTCGCCGGAGTAACTCAGCGTGTATGCGTAGGTCTTGGTCTTATGATTCAGACGCCCCTTGTGCAGACGCGCTGGCACCAGAAACAGGGGCGCGATACGTGCATTGTCATTGCTATTATCGAACCATTCCAGGAAACCGAAGCCTAGATAAAGAATGTTCGCCCCCGTCTCCTGTATCGCCGACTCAGCGGTTTGCAGCAGGTTCTTGAGCCGAGCCTCTAGTTCATAGGGATAAAGTAACGTCTGGATAGCGGTATCGGAATGTTTGTCATCGCGCCCATCTTGTGATGGTTTCGGCACCTCGTAAGCAGCAGACAATCCCAAGCACTTTACCCACTCCTCGGCAGTCGGATCTTTAAGCAGGCGGACTTCCTGCCCAGTCTTTTCGTCTATCTCGATATAGCCTGCCTCAATCAGCTCATCACGGCTCGGCTCGGGAACCGACAGAAACCGCATCTCTGTGCCGGCAAGCAGTGTTTCAACCAACTGATCGGGCAGTTCATCGATAATACGCAGGCTGCCACGCTTGGTATGCCGAAAGTTGATCAGCCGGTTGCGTGCAGTAAGGTCCAGCAGGCGCATACGCAGGTTTTCGAGTGCCTTAAGTGCTGTGTTGTTGTTCTGTATTTCATCCATTCCTTAAATTCCCTCCCAAAGCTCATAGCCACTGCCGTTTTTTAGGCATAACAACAAGCATCAGACGCCCCTGCGGAGCGTAAGGAACAGGGGTCGGCTGGTGGGCATATTTATGAATCAAGAATATCCAGCAGTTCCTTTTCCCTTTTTTCCAATTGAGAAATCTTCCTTTTCAAACTTCGTATTTCTGTAATCACTTTGCTTAATTCGGCATTTAATTTCTTATTTTCAAGATGACTACGCACTTTCGACAGCTTTTTTCAATAAATGGACATAAGAGTTATCGATTTATTTACAGTGAGTTAGGGGGGGACCACGAATTGCCGCAAGGTGGAATACAGATCGCTCCTTGACAGAAGAATCGCGCTAAGGCCCAGTTTTCCTAGGTAGACGATCCAGTGCCCCATGCTTTTCCGGCAAAATATTTGCCATTTACAGCTGAGTGTCCATTTATTAGTCTCATAAAATCAATGGTTTATTACTTATTTTTCCAAAGCGTGTCGAAAGTTCGGACTACTTCCGTATTTTTCATTTACAAAGGCTTCTACCCAATACTGTTCGGCACTCGTTTTGCATGCGCGTTTTCTACCCTTTTGACGGGCGGAAATAGCGATTTACGTACCCCTGTGGGGGGTGTCCACAGGCTTTTCAGGTTGTTTTTGGCTCTTGCCGGACAAAACTTTCATGCTTACGTCAGACGAGAGAGGCCAAATTGTCTGCCCTGACCTCTCATTTTGTACGGATATACTTGCGAAGAGCGGCTCAAAGGCCCTCTGCAATTTGAGTGCCGAACAGTATTGGCTTCTACCTGGTCTCTTAACAATTTTAGAGAAGGATTACCATATAAAGTGTTGTGACGATAATCGAGTTTTCCCGCTTTAATAGCTTCGAATATTTCTTGTTGAGTAAGGCTATATTCTTTTTGAGCGGTCTTATCACTAAGAGTAGCTCCTTTTTTCGTCCAACGTGTATTGTTTTCTTTGTAGTCCATGGAGTATTCATCTCATAAAGGGGTTGCTACTGAAGAGGTTCCAAAATGGCTGAGAGCGCCGCTTTATCCGGTGATAAGTCGTCGATTTGGATTTGGTTCATGGGGTGACCTTCGGTAAGAGCCTAACATTAGGTTGCAGCCGCCGCTGTAGGCGATCGTCTGTAAACCCGTGTTCTGCACTGCCATAGGTGGGCTCTGGGGAGCAGCCTGCCTGATTTTACATCGCCGGGCGGTTGACACGGATCAGTTGCCCCGCCATCTGCGGCTGCGCCTCCAAGGCTGTATGGATGCGCTGGGCTAAAGCCGCAAAGTCGGGATCAAATGAACACACCACCATACCGGCGTGTTCTGGCATGGTGGCATGTAACCGAATGAAATGGCGTCGATTGAGGGTGACCACGATCCGTCGCTCGGCCACGGCAAAGGCCAGCACGTCTGCATCGGGAATCGCTTGCCCGGCCCTGCCGCTCTCGGCAGTCGTCAGGACATTGTGGCCCAAGCGCCGGAGGACCTCCACCGTTGGCAGGGGGAAGTTTTCGTTCGCATAGCACCGCGCCATCTGTCACGCCGTTTCGTTCGCATGGATTTGTTGCTCGATCTCATCTCGGTGTGCACGGCCATAGGCCCACGCATTGGCAAGGTCCTCTGCCCGCAACGTGGGATAGCTCCGCAGAAGATCGGCTTCACTGCTGCCTAGGCGTTTTGCTTGGACCAAGATCCAGACGGGAATACGGGTACGGACGATACATGACTCTCCCCCACAGACATCCGGGGTACGCTCAATGCCGGGAAACGCCTCGCCAAGATCGCCGACGACCCACTGGAGTACCTGCGCTTTTTCCGCCCGGGTCAGTGTGCTCAGGAGTTGCTCAATTTCTCGCAGCGCATGCATGAGTTCGTCTCCATTCCACGTTTACAGGTACTGTTGTGGCATAAGTATACCACCCTGAAAATAAACCCTTCCCTTTTTCCTCGATGTTGGAACAACAGCGGTTGACGAGTTTATTTGGCATCGGCTGAAACGTTTGTCTGCACCAACGGTCGCAGGGGAAGGTACACCGTTGAGCCTTTGGCCTGCAACCAGTTACGAAAATCGTGACTGACAAATAACGCCGGCTCCTTGAGCTGTACGGAGAATTGAGCGCTGTTAAAATCGTATTCGACGTATCCCGCACGCCAAACCGCCCTGGAAAATGTCCTGGACTTTGCCGAGTTGATAAACGACGTGCCTGGCGCCCATACGAGCCGTGTCTGCTTATAGCGCATGCTGCGAAAACAATGCTGGTGGCCGCTGCCGACGAAGCGTACGCGGTGCTGCTCGATCAGTGCAAGCAGGCGCCTGCGAGCCGTTGGCAACAGCGCCGAAAGCCGTTGATCGTTTTCATCCGGGGCACGAAGAAACAGCGGTTTATGCAGATACAGCCCGATATACGGTTGGGCCGTCTCGGTCAGCGCTGCTTCTAAAAACACCCACTGTTCGTCCTCTGCCGGCAATCGACTATCCAGTAGCTGTGCGTTGAGTCCGATAAAGCGCCACGCCCCCACATCATCCACCCACCAATCCGGTCCAAAGTGATCGAGCCAGATCTGCCGCCGTTCTGCGTTCAGCGGTTCCCCTAGCCGTGTATCGGGCGGTACCTCACCCGCATCATGATTGCCCGCAATGGCTTTCCACACCACCGGCAGGCGATCCATCTGCTCTCTAGCAAACACCACGTCGTCTGGCTCGTTGGGCCCATTGATACAGAGATCACCGGTGATGTAGATGCGGTCGGGCGGATCGGACCGCATTTCATCGAGGAACACCTCCCAGTTGTCCTGAAAATACGCCCGTTTGCGTGACAGATGCGTATCGGAAACTTGTACGATGCGCATCTTTAACCTTCAGCCAGCTGAAGCCATAGACCATGTGAGTTTTCCTGCGCGATGTTGATCGTCAGATAGCCGCGCGGGCTGTGCGTAATACCGTCTTCGCCTCGCAGTTTATTGCCCTTGGCAGCCAGGTCCTTGGCAATATCACGAATATTATCCACCCCCCAGGCAACGTGATATACCCCGGGTCCGTGCTGGGCGAGGTGTTGACCGATATTGGAATCAGCATTCAACGGTTCGGAAATCTCGATTAGCGTTTCCCCAACCTTGTAAAGCGCATCCTTCATACCGACGGATTCGTGGGTCTCCAGCTTGTCCGGCGTCATGCCGAAATTCTTTTCGATATAGTCGACCATGGCGTCACGGTCGTGGACCACGTAATGGACGTGATGGACGGAATTGAACATGGCCTTCCCTTTCTTATTTGTTCATTTGTTTCAACGCTTGAGCTCCCTCGTCACTTTCCCTAACAGCCGTAGCATCCGATCAAGCGACGCGTTTCTGCCATGTCCGCCAGCACCGGAGAGACGAGAATTTCCGTTGCCCCGCAGCTGAAAAAATCGCAGACGGTCGTCTGGTCGCGCTCTAGAACTATTGTTGTGAACCCATCGGTTGCCGTGCCGCGTCGGCAAATGGCACACTTCATACGATTTTCCGTGAAAAATTGTCTATCCACTGCAGAGGGCCAGATTCGTACGTCGTGATGACAACCAATTTTTGTGAGGAAACCCCTGATGCTTCAGCCTATCCCATCCTAACCGGTATGTCCAGGCTGCCCTATGCCGCGCAACGCCTAGCTACGAGCGAGGGGTTGCCG
>JAPULM010000172.1 GCA_027294925.1 bacterium | reverse complement strand
GCTGGTCAGCCACACACCCTGGCGGCGCTACGTAGCGCTCTGGACGATGAAGATTGGGACACGGCGCGGCGGCATGCCCACTCGATTGCCGGTGCGGCGGGCAATGTCTCGGCCGATCATCTGCGTACCCAGGCCAGGGCGCTCGAACTGGCCTTGAAGGATCGGACAGGGGGTTATGAGCCCCTCTACCACGATGTACAAGCCGAGGCGGAAAAGGTCCTGACGGGTATTGGCGCCCTCAACGTGCCGCCTTCAGACCGCCCGGCGGTGTCTTCCCCGGACCATGTGCCGGTGGACCTCAGGCAACTCATGCACTGCCTGGAGGACCTGCATGCCCAGTTGTCCGAAGGTGACCCTGACGGTGTGACAACGGCCCTGACAAACGCCCATGGGCAGGGTCTGGCGACCGCCTTGCAAGAGGATTGCGCCCATCTCCAAGCCCTGGTGGACCATTTCGATTTCATGGCCGCTGCCGCACTGGTCGCTGACATGCGAACCCGGCTGGGCAGCCAGCAGAAAGCGTGAATCAGCCGCACACGCAAGGGAGGAGGCCGTGGCCAACGAGTCCAGACCATCCAGCAGTGCACCGGATCAAGCGGAGACGATTTTGCTTGTGGATGATGACGCCACCAACCTTCAGGTATTGTACCAAACGCTGCAAGGCCGCAGGTATAAATTGCTCATCGCCAAAAGTGGCGAGCAAGCCCTCACGATGGCCCGCCGGTCGCAGCCAGCGGTGATTTTGCTCGATATTGTCATGCCTGGCATCGATGGCTACGAGACCTGCCGCCAACTCAAAGCGGATCCGGTGACCCAGGAGGCCGCGGTGATTTTTCTCTCATCCCTCGATGACACCACGGATAAGGTGCGGGGCTTTGAACGCGGCGCGGTGGATTACATCACCAAACCGTTTCAAGCCGAGGAAGTGATCGCACGGGTCAACACGCATGTGACCATTCACCGTTTGCAGCAGCGTCTCATCGAGCGCAACGAGGAGCTGGATACGGCGAACCGGTTTATCCGCCAGATCTTCGGACGCTATGTGAGCGATGAGGTGGTGGCCAGTGTCCTGGATCAGCCCGAAGGCTTGCAAATGGGTGGGGAAGAGCGCAAAGTTACCCTGCTGATGTCCGATTTACGCGGCTTTACGGCGTTTTCTGAACGGCTCACACCAACCCAGGTGGTGGCGTTCTTGAACCGTTACTTCGAAGCCATGATCGATGTCATTATGACCTACAATGGCACCATTGATGAGATTATCGGAGATGCCTTGCTGGTGCTGTTTGGGGCGCCGATCAGTCACGAGGACGACGCCCAACGAGCCGTGGCCTGTGCCGTGGCCATGCAACTGGCCATGGCGCAGGTCAATGCCCAGAGCCGCCACGAGGGTCTGCCGGAGATGGAAATGGGTATTGGTATCCATACCGGCGAGGTGGTCATCGGCAACATCGGCTCGTACAAACGCACCAAATACAGCGCCGTGGGGAGCAACATCAATCTCACCGGCCGTATCGAATCCTACACCACCGGCGGGCAAATCCTGGTCTCTGACGCCACCTGCCGTGAGGTTAGCCCCAGCCTGCGGTTTGGACAGCAGATCGACATCGAGCCCAAGGGCGCCAAGGAGCATGTGACGGTCCACGAAATCACCGGGATTGGTGAGCCGTATAAGCTGTTTTTGCCCGACCACGGTGAGCCGCTTGTCTCCCTGGCAACACCGCTTGGCCTGCGTTTGGCGGCGCTGGAAGACAAGCACGTCAGCAGTACCGTAGCCACCGGGCAGCTCCTGAAGCTCTCGAATAAAGGCGCCGACATCCACTCCGAGCTTCCGGTACCGGTCTGGAGCAATGTGAAAATCTGGTTGACAGATGACCATGGCACCGATCTCTCCGGCGATCTCTATGCCAAAGTCATCGGCCATACGTCGGAACAGGCGACGGACTTACAGGTCCGGTTTACCTCAATGGCCCCTGATGTGAGGGCATGTGTGCAGGAATGCCTCCGGGTGAACCGCGAAGCTCGTTCACGCGACAGAGAGGAATGATGATGGCGACAACCCGAACACATTGCTCCTTGGGAATTGATCTACGATAGCATGTAGGCTCGTGAGCCCTTTTTCGTACAACGGCGACTCATCGTGTCAGAAGCGGCCACATTTTACCCCATCTTTCTGCTTATACACACCGTCCGTGCCTCAGCCAAATCACAGAAACGCGCCAAACGTGGCCTGCTTACAAAGCAAATAAGATATCAGACGTTTGGCGCGTTGCTACCTTCCACACATCTGCACTCTCCCTTTCCCTATACCACCTCACCTTAACGCTCAACACCACCCCACACAAAAGGCGGGGTCGGCTAAGGCGTAAAACGGGTCGTATCACGTCTGGAGGACGTCGTGACGCTGCTTCAGGTTGTGAGGTCTTTTTGCCGCTGTGGGGTGACTTGCTACGACCGTTAGAAGCCGTTGAACCGCGCATAACGCGCAACATCGCCATCAACCGTTCAGGATTGCGTGATCCATACGTCATAGCGTGAAGGAGTCGGCGGGAGCACGGTAAGGATACCGTGTGTTGACGCGGGAATCCTTGGCATGAAAGGCTTTCCAATGCGAACGGGATCACAATCGGAAACTGGCGAACGAAGCATAGCGGCTTTGCTGGGGTTGCGGAGGGTCAAAAAGGGCGGTCCCGTGCAACAGCATGCGGCATAGAGTAACCGCACCGTATTCAAGCGATTGTTGGTAATTCGACACGAGTGATTCGGCAAAGGAAGCCTTCCAGCATTCAGTTTTTTATTGTTTTATTTTCTTTTTGGTAGCCACTCACTTGTATCAATACTTGATTCAAAGCCCGGTGGAAAATGTGTATTCGGTAATCTAAAAACTGTTTTATTTTCAAAATTTGCCTCTCGAAGCTCTTTTTCATAATATTTTCTAAATCTTGTTTTAATAATTCCAAGTCTTTGAGCTTTTTTAAAACCCGCTTCGATACGCTTTGCCAGTTGTTCATTCTCCTTATGAACATAATAATAAATGGGAAACTCATAAAAAAATGCTTTGGTTTCTTCAACTATGAAGCGTTCTTCTCCAACCATTTGATTTAGCTGTTCCACTTCAATTGGAGCCTCTATAAAGCTTCGGGGGAAATAGTCAATTCGATCTCTTATCAGCATGTTGAATAAATTGGATTTTTCCAGAGGTTTCACCACATTAAACCCATTTTCCTCAAGGATAGAGGTATCTCCCCAATGGGCACCGGCCCCGGCTCGTAATGCTTTTAACTCTTTAAGGGTAATCCTGGAGAACTTTTGTTTATATTTTTTATCGATGATGAAGACCCGATATCCAATAGTTCCCTGTAAAATTGGAATGGGAATCATCCTGGCTTTTCGAGCCCGTTCCGGAGTATACGCGAGAAATACCACATCGATTCCACGCTTAAATTCAAGGAGTTTAAATAAACGGGCTTGGGTCAGATTTTCGAATTGAGCGGGAAGGATTTTATAATCGGGGTAATTCCCCTCCAGTTGAATAGAAACGGCAATCTTGAGAAATAAGCGTCGAATCTC
>JAPULM010000171.1 GCA_027294925.1 bacterium | reverse complement strand
CGATCTTCCCGAGGTCTGCGAACAGCTCGAACGACTGATGCAGCTCGTGGCGAGGCCGTCCCGGCAGCGCGTTACCCTGATGGATGGTCTCGCTGGTATCCTCGGCGTCCTGAAAGGTGTAGTTACCGAACAGGCGCAGGTGATTGAATGCGGTCAGATTCCAACTGACCTCATGTCCACGAATCTCAGCCTCGCCAATGTTTTGAGCCTTAACCGTGTCCTGGGAAAACTGCACGAAGATGATCAAATCATCGGCATTACTGGCGAAATAGGCATATTCCAGAAACACCCGGTCCAGGACACCATAACGTGACTGTTCGAAGACAAAGCCAGTATCCCAATTCACGCTGCTTTCCGGTTCGAGATCCGGATTCCCCAGCGTGGTGCCACGATCACCAAACAGCTCAAAGAGGGTGGGTACGCGTTGAAAACGCCCGATATTGCCTTTGAGATTGAGATAAGCGGTAAGCCGGAATTTCACCCCCAGACTGGGGCTGAACAGATGGTCCTGGTCACTGCGGTCGGTATCCAGACGTACAGCTCCAAAGGTGGGTTGGGCGCCAAAGTCGCTGTCCACGAATTGATAGCGCAGCAAGGGACGGATGGCCAACCGTTCGTCCAATAAAAGGATTTCATCCTGAACGGCAACGATCAGGTTGGCGCGGCGCTGGAGTGGGCCTTCATCGGCAGATTCGCCACGCAGCCTGGGAAGGTTGTCGACCATACGAAAGGTTTCGTAGCGCCATTCCAGAAACAGGCCGAAAACCTGATGCCACGGCTCCACATAGAGGTTCAGCAAGCCATTGGCGCTGAAGGTATTCGAGGTATTCTCCTGGTCCTGGACGCCAATACCGATGTCACCGTCCAGGTCTTTAAAATCCTCTCGCTGCCAGGTATGCGCGAGCTGGAATGCCACATCTGTCGCTGTCCAGGGGAATCCTCTGCGTTCCAGACGTAGCGTGGCGACATTTCGCCAGACATCCAGTCTGGCGGTTTTGGATTGATTACTCGACCGCCCCGGAACGCCCTGGTCTTTGGTAAAAAAATCGTCAAACAGCGTGATATCCCACCCGGCAAACGTCGTTTCGCCCTTGACATTGACGTTAAAGGCGCGAAAATCATTATTTTGCCGTTTGGTGACGTCATCATCAAGACTGTTAAACCGAGTACCGTTGTCGTCAAGAAACTGAAAATCCCCTTCGCTCTCAGTATAGTTGAACAACACCACATAGCCCAGGTTGGTAAACGCCTGGGAGCGATACAGGGTGAATTTACGCGTATCGTACGAACCGTATGAACTGCTGACACGATTGACCGTCTCACCGACAACTTGCCGGGTCACCAGGTTGATTGATCCGCCAATGCTGCCGGCGCCGAGTTGCAAGGGGGAAAAGCCACGATATATTTCAATTCGCTCAACATTATCAAGGGGAATATCACCCAGATCGACCAGCCCAACATTGGCCTGGTTCAAACGTACGCCGTTCAGATAGACCCCCACCTGGTTGGGTGTAGAGCCACGGATGGAGACGGTTGAAAACGCACCCAGGCCGCCAAACCGGCGCACCTGGACCCCAACGCTTTCCGACAACACGTCGGCGATGCTGTCGACCTGGGCGGTTGATTCACTGACATCAACCACGGTGGCAAACATCGTGCTGTCGCGAATACGCTGTTTGGCGCCAAGATATTGCCCACGCACTTCAACCGCAGGAAGCTGAGTTGGGACGGAAGATTCAGTATCGGTCTGAGCACTGATGTGAGGTGATACAGCCAGTCCCAAGATCAGGACCAGCCAGAGGAGTTACGTCACGACCACTTCCTTTTTCCACGCGCCACGGAGATAAACGCGTCAGAAAAAGGCCGTACAGACATAAAAAACCCAACCTTAGATGGTTGGGGAAGATAGACAACGACCACTGACGCCTTCCCCGCGAAAGGCTCCCTCAGTAAAGAGTCAGGCAGGTCTCCTGGCTTGCGGCACATCCTACTCTCTGCACCTTCCCAAGGTAGATGACCTCAGTGGTAATCGCAGATTTCGTTCCGCTCACAGTTGCGGGGCAGCGATGGATTTACACCATCTTCCCTACAACCTGACTTTCGCTCCAGATTCGATTATTGGGCTATCCTAAACCACCCCCTTCAGCCTGTCAAGCCAAATTGTTGCCGACCAATAGTCGGCGCCTTACAGATCATGCTAAGCACGGATTATACGAGCGTTGCGTTCGCCAGTGAGCACAACACGACGCGATAGTGAGGCGCATTGGCCTTGGCATAGTCTCGGCTGTGATGCACGGAGGGAAAATTGGCCGTCGCCATGCTTTGCCAGAACTGCTCAAGTAATTCCGGTGCATAGCGTTGCGCCCAAGCGGTGCTGCGAAAGCGGCTCCAATCACGTTGTAAATCGGCTACAACGCCGGGCTGAAAATCGCGGGCGGTTTGGCGAAAGGCCTTCCACAACCGGCCAAGATCACCGCCAGTCTGGATAAAAGACTGCAGGTTGACGCGGCACAACACGGATGACAAGGGTTCGAACATCGGTGTGGAGACTGTGTCAGGTAACTGAATCGCTTCAAGGTACAGGCGTCCTCGAGCCGTTCTCGGATTATCAACGCTATGTTCGGGTCCAAAAACGCGTTGATAGAGAAGCTTGTAGATATCGCGCAGCTCTAGGGTCTGATACAGCCGGTAATGGGTGGCCAGAATAACCGATAATGCGTCTCGGGTCATAGACTTGGAAGGAAATCCCCCCTCGCTCCCCTTTCGTAAAGGGGGGAACGGCCGGTGAGCGTACCGAGCGCCAATCCGTTTTCCACCCCAGTTAGATGCACCGCTAAGAGTTGATTGGCCAATTCGTCTGCCGTAGCCACCCCGACCTTGATGTAATTATCGCTAAAGCCGGTATACAATCCATCATCTTGCCGGCACTCGAACAGCACCCGCACCGTATGACCGACAAAACGCTGGTAAAACGCCGTCTTCTGACGGACGCTGAGTTCACGCAGTATACGGCTGCGTTCACGCACAAGCGGTGGTGAAACTTGATCGCTGTAGCGTTGCGCATAGGTGTGCGGCCGTTCAGAGTATGAAAAGACGTGAAAATAGGCCAACGGCAAATCGGCCAACAGGGTGCGCGTCCGGATGAAGGCCGGCTCGTCCTCGCCCGGAAAGCCGACCATGACGTCGGTGCCCAGACAGATATCCGGTAGGCGCTTGACAAGGCGCTCGACAAAGGTGGCAAATTCCGCCCCGGTGTAGTGGCGCTTCATGCGTGCCAGCACCTGATCGTCGCCACTTTGGATAGGAATGTGAAGATACGGGCAGAGTTTGTGCGATGTCGCCATCCAGTCAAGCAAGGCGTCCGAGATGGTGGTGGGCTCAATTGAGCTAATGCGGATACGCTCGAGCCCCGTCACCGCTTCCAGTTCCTGCAGGACGTGCAACAGATCATCCCCGTCACAGTGATAAGTGCCGATATTGACACCGGTTAAAACGATCTCCTGATGACCGTTAGCGACCAAGCCGTGCGCCTCCCGTACGATATCATCGAGCTTGCGGCTACGCGCCCCGCCACGGGTGAACGGTATAATGCAAAAGGCACAAGCAAAATTACAGCCATCCTGGATTTTTAAATTGGCTCGCGTTTGGCCGCTATAATCACCAACCCCATCAATGGTAAAATCGTCTCGACTGATGCGTCGAGTATGCACCACCTGCGTCTGTCCCTGCTTCTCAGGTCGACCAATCAGTTCCACCAGGCGCATTTTGTCCGCCGTGCCGACAATGAGGTCAAGCCCATCAATGCAACGCAGCGCTTCCAGCCCCACCTGTGCATAACACCCTGTCACCACCACATAGGCATGCGGCGAGCGTCGTAACACGGACCGCACCGCCTGGCGGCACTTGGCCTCCGCCCCTTCAGTAACCGAACAGGTGTTAATAATATGGATATCGGTCTCCGTACCGCTATCCACAATGGTATAGCCCTTGGCGGCAAACGTCGCACTAATCGATGCGGTCTCCGCCTGATTGAGACGGCATCCTAGGGTGTGAAACGAGGCTCGTAACGATGACAACGGTGACATGGGCAAGATATTCTCGACTTATTCGGGTAGTTCTGGTGTCGCGCCTTCCGGTAAATCCACCTCAAAGGCCGCCAGTATCTGACCAACCAACAGATAGTGACCCACTAAAGCGGTAATCTCTAACGTTTTTTGGACGCCAAAGCGATCCCGCACGGCATTAAAAGTGGGATCGCTGATTTTGTGATAGCGCAGCAATTCCTGCACATAGCGCACCAATATGGCCTCATCGCCGGAGAGGCCTTCGGGCGCTGTGCCTTGTGCAATAGCTTGGATGGTATCTTCGGAAACCCCGGCCTGCAGTGCCAAGCGAGCATGGGCGAAAAACTCGTACTGACTTTTGATTTCACTGGCGGTGGCAATAATAATCGTCTCGCGCAAAGATTCGGGTAGATCGAGATCGTAACGCACAAAGGTGCCGGTATGGGCAATACGAGCCGCCAAATCAGGACTATGCAAAAGCACCCCATAAGGTCCTCTAACCCCACCCCGGCTACCAACAATCGCATCATAAAAGGCATGATCTTGCGGCTTAATTTGCGCTTTGGTTAAATTGGGTAAACGCGCCATTTGTCGTATCTCCTCCAATTCAAAGTATCGCTCGCTATCTGTGACCTGGCAATGCAATGGCGCACAGTATACGCCCACGCACGATATAATGAAAGGTGATAATTTTATCACTTACTTCTTAACCTATTGATATCTAATACTATATATCTTCTCTAAATTGGGGTATGTTGGGCAGGCGTTGCATTTGGTACCATGTCGCCGTCGAAATGGTCGAGGCCTTGCCGTTTGACGAAAAACCTCGTTTTCTCCTGCGCGATCGGGATTAAATCTATGGGACGTATTTCCGCCAGCGGGTGACCAACAGGGGCATTGAGGACGTGCTCATCGCACCCCGGTCGCCCTGGCAAAATCCAGACGCGGAACGCATGATTGGCACCCTACGCCGAGAGCTTCTCGATCGGGTCATCGTGCTCAACGAAGCTCATTTGCGACGGCTGATGACTTTGTACCTGGAATGTTATCAC
>JAPULM010000170.1 GCA_027294925.1 bacterium | reverse complement strand
TGCCCAGAAGCAAGCTGACTGGCTTGTCTATAGCGTTCACTGCCACGAAAGCGGCGCCACGGGTGACTATCACGGCGGCTCTAAAACATCGCCGCCCGATTTTTTGATCGAGTTTGCGCACTGGAGTATTGATCAAGGCTGCGACGTTTTCGCCGGTCATGGACCTCATTTTTTGCGTGGTATCGAAATCTATCAGGGCAAACCTATTTTTTACAGCCTAGGAAATTTTATTTTCCAAAATGAGTCGGTAGCCTGGGTGCCGCCTGAGGGCTACCGACGTTTTGGTCTTAATCATGACCAGACGCCGGGTGATTTTTTTGATGCTCGCTCCGATTCCGGCAAACGTGGTTTTCCTGCTGACCCGATGTTCTGGCGGAGTGTGATCGGGGTTTGTCATTATGAGGCGAGGGCATTGAAAGCGGTTAAACTCTATCCGATTGATATGGGATTTGGGCGTCCTATCCCGCAGCGCGGTAGGCCGGTGTTGGCACAAGGACAGGTCGCGCACGATATCCTGACGTGGCTGCAGCAAGTCTCAGAGCCTTTTGGCACTGAGATCGCCATTGAGGGAGAGGTGGGTATGATCCGTCTATAGGGCGATTTGTGTTAGAAAACGTCTACGCCTTACTCGTACGCACATCCATCCCTCGCTCCTGGCATACATCGAGGCGAAATATCCGCATCTGTTGGAGAAGCAGACGCCGAGGTAACAGGAGGCACTGGCAGCGCATGCCGTCGACGGGCGCTGAAGATGCCGGTGGGAACTCAACGAAAGTGATTCCGCCAAACTGGTGGGGCCATTGCGGTATGCCGTACTAGTGATCCAGTTGCTTGCGCAACGTGACAATGTATTGGGTGATGATGGGGGCGTCGGGCGTTTCGGTGGCGAGTTGAAGATAGTGTTCAAGATCATCAATGGCCGCTTCCAAGTTGCCCAGGTGAGCATTCAGCAGACCACGATCACGCACTTGCGTGGATTGCTCAGGCGTCATCAGTAGCAGTCGCTCAACAACGCTGAGCGCCCGGGCGTAACCGCCTTGTTGAATATAGATGCCCTTCAGATTGTTAAGCATGCGCCGCAGGATATCGTGGTCGCTCACCGGGCTTAGAAAGGCGTCTTGCCAGTCGACCTTGCGACTATAAATTTGTTCGAGTCGGGTGGCGCAGTCCGCACGTGTAAGAATCGCGCCGCCAGCAAAGGGATCGATCCAAAAGGTGTCGACTTGGGCGTCATATTGTACGATGAAGTGCCCTGGCAGCCCGACGCCTACGATGGGCAGCCCGACCTGTCTGCCGATCTCGATATAGATGACCGAGAGGGTGATGGGTATACCGATTTTCTGATCTAACACCTCATTCAGAAAACTGTTGCAGGGATTGTAGTAATCGTGTCGGTTGCCACGGAAGTGTTGCTCGTCGTAGAGGTGTGTGTTGATTGAGGCGACGATGCGGCGTGGGTCCAATTCCAAGCCTAAGTGCTGCTTAATGGTAGCGGCCATGCTGTCGAGACGTTGTAGATAGGCGTTGACATCCAGATGCGGGTATTCTTCTTGCGCGATGAGCAACGCCCCTTCGGCCAGACGGATTTCTCCCTGCGGGCGCGCAATCAGGGTACGAAAGCGTTGGCGAGCCTCAGGGATGTCCATCATGGGTCCTTTTGTTTATCCGTTTAATTCGTCCGCTTGTCATTTTGGGCTGCTGCAAGGGCTGCCTCAACCACCTCCTTAAATCGTTCATAGCTGGCGGCGCCATTGATCGGTTGGCCGTTGACAAAAAATGATGGGGTGGAGTCGACGCCTGCGTTTGCACCATCTCGGACATCTTGCGCAACTTCGCGGGCGTACTTGCCGGTATCCAGACAGGTGTTGAACCGTTCCAGGTTGAGGCTGAGTTCCTGGGCAAATTGTTTCAAGTCTTCGATTTGTAAACGCGTGTTGGCGAACAGCTTGTCGTGATAGGGCCAAAATTGCTGTTGATCGGCGGCGCATTGGGCGGCTTCAGCTGCCTTTTGTGCTTGCGGGTGGATCCTGTGTAGCGGGAAATCCCGGAACACCAACTTGATTTTGCCTTTATATTCTTGCAGCAGGCGTTTGAGCGTGGGTTGCACGCGTCGGCAGTAAGGACACTGAAAATCGGAAAATTCGATGATGGTTACGGGTGCGGTTGCAGGGCCGATGAACGGATCGTTGTCTGCCGTGACGTCTACTTTTAGCGCCGGTAACATAATTTTTACGGCATAATGCTGGCGCAGTGCTTTGAGGAAAGTCTGGCGCCGCTTCTGTTGCTCTTGGCCTTGTAGATAGTCCGCGAGGCGCGGTTTGATTTGCTCGAGCGGTTGGCGAATACGTTGTTTATTGGCTTCATAAAAGGCATTGACCTGATCAGTGGATAGCGGTGCTGTTTTGGCGACAATTTCTTCCTGCTCCAGTTGTTGCAGCGAGATGCCGCGTTTGGTTGCTTCTAAGCGCATGAGGCGGGCGGCAATTAACTCATCTAGCTTGCCTTGTAAGAGCCGATAGCGCTCCATATCCAGGCGCAGGAGTTCGCCGCGCAAGGCGGTGGTGAGTTCTGCTGCTGCAATGGGCAGCTCTTGCACCGTCGCCACAACCGGAGGGATTTCTGCTGCACTTGTCAGGCTGGGTGTGAGCAGCTGGCGTCCTGCTACAAGCATGATAAGCAAGGATAGGGTAGTGAGTCGGTACAGACGGTGAGATAGCACATATAGTAGCATATTGAGGCTCCGCAAGACGGTCAGTAGGTGCGTCAGCGTGTCAATCTTTACTTGCAATGAATCTGAGTTGACACAGCTATTGGCATATGGAACAATACGCGACGCGAGGACTCCTGAAAATATAGGAGTAGTATATCATGTTTCACAAGATTTTGGTGGCAACAGGCGGCTCGCCTTGGTCGGAAAAGGCCGTGCAATATGCCATTGAAATGGCTAAGGATTACGGATTGCACGTGGTGATTCTGCATGTGATCACTGACGCGCCACCCTACTTCATCGCCGAAGCAGGTGCCTCTGTCGATCAGGTGCTAGAAGGCAGTGAAGAGACGGGTAGAGGAATTCTTGCAGAGGCTATTGAGCGTGCCGAAGTGGCCGGTGTGGAGAGTAAAACCGAACTCGCCTGGGGCAGGGTGCCTGAGGTGGTCTGCCGCGTTGCACAAGACCGGGGGTGCGATCTCATCGTGGTCGGATCGCGTGGCTTAACCGGTTTTAAGCGACTTATGCTGGGCAGTATTTCGAATGCGGTAGCCGCTAAAGCGCCGTGTCCGGTGCTGGTGGTGAAATGGTATGGTGATCGTGAGCCCTAATACGGTACCTTTACTACGCTTACAGGCGGCCAAGGGCGTAATCCTGAAGATCCACACGTATATAACGGGCGAGCAGGGGATGCCGGTTGGCAAGGCGGCGGTACACTTCCTGTGCCACACGCCGGTAGGATGTATGCCCCTGTTTGGCTGACCGCAGTTGTACGAAGTGGTGTATCTGCCGCAAATTCCATGTAATCAAGACCCGACAACGGTAGGCCAGCGGTAGCAGATAAGGTGCCAAGTGCGGATGTGTGTCAGATAACTGCTGGTATGCCATGGCGGCTTGCTCCATACATGTCGTGAATGTCTCACCAAAGCCGTATGCCTCAAGCTCTTCCGGTATGCTGTAGCCATGCTGGGGTGACAATCGTTGCCGAGTCTGCGTCGCCATACGATGCCGATGAATATCACGATAGGCGCCATAGTCGACCAAAATTTCGAAGGTGTAGGTCAAATGTTCCAAGGCGCGCAGTGGCTGGTCGTGAGGTCCGCGGCGCTGCAGATAGTCATCGATCACCTGTATTTTTTGCGACTCGGACATGGCTTGTGCACGGTTCAAAATCTGCGACCAGGCATGCTGGCTATAGCCGTATAGAATGGCGGCAACGAGTTGAGTTTCGGGATCATCAGGGGCGTGTACCAGGGTGACGCTTGCCGTGTCTTGCGGTGTTTGATGCTTGAGTAGCGTATCAGCAGTGTCCCGCATGGCGGTGTCGGTTGCAGCGATATAGGCATTGTATTGAGCATATTTCAGCAGCGTTGGCATAACGTGTAAGGCTTCGGTCTTGAGCATGGCGGCGAGGCGTTGTACTTCCTGCAGCGGATGTGACAGCATCTTGGTGAGGAGATGTTCGAGGGCACGGCCGTTGATGGTCACACCCAAGTTGGTCAGGGTGCCTGCAGGTAGAAGGTAACGCAGCAGGTCGAGGGCTTTAGCGCGGCAAGCGGTGTGGTAGCCACGTTCGGTTTGTTTTGGCTGGCGCGGCAAAATGGTTTTGATCGTTTCGATCACCTGAGGGCGCAATGTGGCGTAGGTGCGGAATAGGTTGTGCACGGTATTGTGATACAGAGCGCCGGCCGGGGTGCCTTCAAGTTCGGGCAGAGGGTAGTAATGGGTGGCGTCGAATTCGACATAGCGGGTGGATTTCTCGGTAAAGGACGCCAAGCGCATGTCCTCGACCACCTTGCTGGCGATAATGGAGACATTTTCAATGGCCAAATGGACGACGGCATGTTCGGCAACCGAGGCATGGCCATAGCCGACCACCCATTTTTCGTGGAACTGGCGGGCTTTGTCACGTGCATGAGTCAGATCTGCTCGCGCCTTGGGCATGGCCGGACGTTGTCCAAGCAGATCAAGATCCCCCTGGCAAACTAATTTGAGCAGGTTGCGGCGCAAACTATCGCGGCTACGGCTGTAATAAGCAAACAACACGGCTACAACTTCTTCGGGCAGGTGTTGTAAGGCAAAGACAGGTTGATCCAGATTGGTGACATAAGGGGCAAGAATCGTTTGCTCGTCGGGGCTAAATGATTCGGGTTGCACAGGCGGGCTCCGGTTTGGCTATCTGGCCCATTCAGGCACATGTGGACCATCAAACGTTTGGCGCCCATCAGGGCTGAGATAGAGGTGCCCAAAGGTGCGCTTGCGGCCTTGCTGGTCAGCGACGATGTTGGCCTGTTTGGTATATATATCGTAGGTCTGCTCAATAATGGTGAAGTCGCCTTCACGAGCTGCAGCGCGTTTGGCAATCTGGCGCAGCAGCCATTTGGCGGCCGTCACCTCTTCCGGCGTCGGCTGACGTGAGGGTTCGGCAAACATTTCATAAAAGCGAATGTCGTCAATCATTAGGGCCATGCGTTTATTCCCTCAGGCGTAAGAGGTTCGGCATGATGGCCGAACAGGTGTCCTATTATCTGGCTATGTGTGCTGCTTGTCAATGTCCGCTGGGTATCGATATGGGCTCTTGGACAGTTTATCAGAGCCTGCCTGCCAGGGCAGCGTGTTACTTTCCGGCAAGAGCGAATGTCGTCACGGTGAAAAGGCGTTGACATCCCGCTTGACTTTGCCTAGCATGAGATCATGTATAGAGAAGGAGAAAAACCATGCTTGAGCATGATGTGATTGTGGTTGGGGGCGGGGTCGCAGGTTTGCGAGCGGCACTAGCTGCCAAACAAGCTGGGGTTGACGTTGCCGTGGTGTCGAAACTCCATCCTGTGCGTAGTTCGTCGGCGGGTACGCGTGCCGGCATCAATGTGGCGCTTGGCGCCGATGATAGCTGGGAGCAACATGCGCATGATACGGTCCGGGCCAGTGATTACCTTGGTGAACAGGATGCAATTGAATATCTGTGCCAGGAGGCGCTGACCGAGATCGTCACGCTGGATCATATGGGCGCGTTGTTTAACCGGGCTGCCGACCGGGGTCTGCAGTTGCGGCGGCTGTGCGGATCGGGCCAGGCGCGCAGTTGCTTTAGCGATGATTTGACCGGTCATATTTTACTGCATGTGCTGTACGAACAGGTTTTGAAAGAAGCGATTACGACTTACGATGAATGGTTTGTAACCAGTTTGTTGATAGACGATGGTGTCTGTCGGGGTGTTGTGGCGCTTGATCAGAGTCGCGGGTCGATCGAAGCGCTACATGCTAAAGCGGTGCTGCTGGCTACCGGACATGCGTCGCAACTCTACACCTCGAATGCCGCTTCAGCCGCTTGTACGGGCGATGGCATTAGCCTGGCTTACAATGCGGGTGTCGCCTTGTTAGATATGGAGATGGTACAATACCATCCCTTAGCGATTGGCGGTCGTAAATCGATTCCGATCACGCGGGGATTGCTGGGCGTGGGGGCGCATTTGATCAATGCGGCCGGCGAGCGGTTGATGACCGGAACAGCGCCTGACAGTATGGAATTGGCCGCTACGGATGTATGCGTTTACGCCATCCAAAGTGAGATCGACGCTGGACACGAAGTGATGCTCGACGCTTCTCAAGTCGACAGTGGACTTCTAAAACGGCAATTTTCGCAGACGCTGTCACTAGTCAAGAGCTTTACGGGATGTGATTTGACCAAACAACCTGTCGCTGTCCGGCCTGCGGTGCTCGCTACCCTTGGCGGCATTGCGGTAAACACGGACGGTGAGACGTCCGTCTCGGGCCTCTATGCGACTGGCGAGTGTGCGAATATCGGCGTACGAGGCGCCGGTGAGTTGGCGGGAAATGCCTTGATGGAATCGGTCGTCTTTGGCCGTCAGGCGGGAGCGGCGGCTGCCGCGGCGGCGCAGCAATCAGCTGCAGGGCAGGCGCCGGATGTGCTGCTGCAAGCCGCAGAACAGCGTATTCAGACATTGGTGCAACGCGATCCGAATAATGACCGACCGGGTAAACTGGGCGCCGAACTTGGGGCGTTGATGGAAGCGAAAGCCGGTCTGCTGCGTTGCGCTACGGGCTTGACCGAGGCAACCGGGAGGTTGGATGGACTGCGGCAGCGTGTAGCGGATTTAGGGTTGGTGAATAAGCAAATGGTCTATAATCATGAACTACAGGCAGTGCTGGAAGTCGAGGCGCTGGTACAGGTCGCGGCGGCGACGCTTGCCGCCGCGGCTGCACGGCAGGAAAGCCGTGGTAGCCATCGACGTGAGGATTTTCCGCAGCGCGATGATGCGAACTGGTTATGCCACACCGTGACAACTGCGACGCCGGATGGGCCTAAAGTAGACGTTCTGCCGGTGCAGCAGACCCGTTGGCAGCCGGAAAGGAGGACCTATTAAATGCAGATTACCTTGAATATTGCTCGTAAAGATCCGGGAACCAATGGCGACAAACCAACCTTTCAAGCTTATCAGCTTGAGGTGGATGAGAACGCCACCGTGCTTGACGCCATGTTGCAAGTGCGCGACGAACAGGACCCCACCTTGTCATTTCGTGGCTCTTGCCAGAGTGGCTACTGCGGGGAATGTTCGATGCGTATCAGTGGCAAGGGTCGTCTGGCCTGTGTGCAGCGGGTGAAGGACGCTATTAAAAAGGATGAAGTCAAGGTTGAGCCGATTCGTAACGTTCCGGTGCTTAAAGACCTTGTGCTTGATATGGAGACGTTTCTGTTTAGCAAAATTAAGAATATCGATCCGGGGGTGCGGCCGGCGGCGCCGCCGGAGGGATTATATCAGTTGGATGATGCGCAGTTAGAGCCGTTGCGGCACGCCATGACCTGTCATCTGTGCGGGCTGTGCGACGAAGGCTGCGCGGTAATTGTGGTGGACAAGGATTTTATGGGGCCGGCGGCGCTTAATAGGGCCTATCGTTATGTTTTTGATCCGCGTGATGCAGATACCGAGGCGCGCATGACGAAGCTCAATGGGCCCAAGGGGGTGTGGGATTGCTGCCACTGCTACGAAGCCAATAGCCATTGCCCATTGGGTATTGATCCGACCGATCGAATTTTTGATCTGCGTGATTTGTCATACCGCCGTGGCCTTACCAATAATCGGCGGGTCGAACGACATCATATGAGCTTTGTCCGTTCGGTGAAAGAAACCGGCCATCTGAACGAAGGCAAAATTGCCATTGCGACAGAGACTGCCGAGGGCGTGTCAAACTTGTTTGCCCTACTGCCGACGGCTGTGCAAGCCTGGCGTCGTGGTAAGCTGCCCAATCCACTGACGCATAAAAAGCGTCCGGGGGCTGAGCAGATCAAACGCATCTTCGAAAAAGTAGAGGGGAACAAGTAATGCGTTATGCATTTTTCCCAGGCTGTGTGTCGCGTGGCGGGTGTCCGGAGCTTTACCCGACTGCCGTCAAGGTGGCGCAGAAACTCGGCATTGAGTTAGAAGAATTGGAAGATGTTGGCTGCACCGGCGCCGGTTGTTTGAGCCGTGAGGTGTCTGACCCGATCAACGCCCGTACCTTTGCCAAGGCCGAGCAAAAGGGTTTGACCATTATGGTGCTGTGCAGCACCTGTCAGGGCGTGATGAGTCAGGCTAACTACCGGTTTAAGCATGACCCTGAGTATTTGCAGCGCATCAATGACGAATTTTTAGCTGAGGAAGGGCTGCAATATAAAGGCACCACAGAGATTAAACACATCCTCTGGGTGCTGTTTGAAGACATCGGCGTTGAGAAGCTTAAAGCGTTAATTGTTCGGCCGCTTAGCAATATCAACATCGCGCCTTTCTATGGATGCTATATTCGGCGTCCGCGTAATGTGTTGAACGATGGTGCCGAGCGTGACCGACGTGGTTATCTCGACGAGTTAATCGAGTTGGTGGGCGCCAACTTCAGCACCTTTGGTGGTAAGAGTAAATGCTGTGGTTTTCCCATTATGGCCGCCAGTGAGGAAAATTCGCTCGCCATGGCTGGAGATCACACGTACGAGGCAAAGGAAAAAGGCGCCGATGTGATGGTGACGCCTTGTCCATTGTGTCACTTGAATCTTGACGCTAACCAGTCGCGGGCGGCGGCCCAGAAGGGGGTGGAGATTGATTTGCCCGTGATCCACATGCCGCAGATGCTGGGTCTGGCGATGGGTTTCTCAGCGCAGGAGATGGAACTCGAACGGCATATGGTTTCCACTCAGGCGTTCGAACAGCAAGTGTCGATGCTCAGTTGATGTCGTCCGCTTCTCACGCTTCAGTCCGGCTCCGTCTTGCGGTTATCCGAAGGCGATGGGGCTGGGCCGCCGCTGAGATCGATACGATACACGGCGTCATCGATCCGTGTACATTCCAGCATGTGAACGCGCTGCAGGGCGGGATGACAGGGGGGACAGTGTTGTCTTAATACATAAATTGCCGTGGTGGGCATCCCCCCCTCCTGAAATTCGGCTCGTAGGCAGGTAGAGTCGGTAAAAAATTGCCGGATGAGCAGGTCGAGGTTGCGTCCGCCTACTGGTAATAATTGACGTTCGGCCTGCAGGATGGAGAAGGGTTGCCAGGCGCCGAGCAGACGATAACGGTGGCGGGGCAGGAGCAGGCGTTTGAAATAGGGTTTGCCGGCTTCTCGGAATAGAAGATCGCGCAGAAATGCTTTGAAGGTTATCGGATCCAAGTCAATCTGCGAGGTTGCCGTAGAAGGTGGTAAGGCTTTGGGCATGCGCGTTGTGAGTTCTTCACCATCATGTTAGGTTACAGGCATGTAGGTTGATATCCAAGCGGTGGAAATTGTCAAATGTCATGTCCGTAAGATGTAGATTATAGGTTGCACAAATCGTCTCAAAAATTTCCCCATAGCCGGCCGTTAGGCGCGTTTTAAAGTCGATTCCCAATTGCTCGGCAAGGTCTCGAATGGTTTCCTGCGGCCCTTCAATTTCCAGAAAGACACCGCATGGCGTTTCATCCAACAGAAGTTCTGCGTTTTGATAGGTAAAGGTTTGTCGATACTTCTCATAGCGTAAGGTGGGTCGTAAACCGATTTTCTCCAAGATGGTGTGCATCTGAGCAAAATCACTTACGCTGACTTCATACTCGTGGAGCACTTTGAAATCTTCATGCTTGGTGAGGCCGGGTTCTTTATAGGTGACAATATTACGCTGGTCGCGCCGCAAACGGAGAAGACGGCCCTGGCGTTTCAATTGTTGGTCCGGGGTGTCAAACATTACATTGTCCTCATAGGTGCGAGGCGTCTTGAGGCATGCACCTATGGCGAGGATACGCTGACGCATAGCCGGAAGATCATCGACAATAAATTTGACTTCAATCTCTTCGTAGCTCATAGATGCTCTGGTTTGATGACGGATGAATCACGTTATCCTACTGGGTCGGATACGATGCCGTCAATCGTAAACGGAGCACCGAGATTTGGGCGCCTTGTGATGTGTCGTCATCCGGGTTAATTTCTTGTATACTGTGCAACGATATGGCCGCTGCACTGGGCAAGGCTGTTAGAGCGTAGGTCAACATGCCATGTGGTATTGCATGGTTTGCTAAGTCGAGAAAAAGGAGGTGGGTATGCGCAGCGGTAATGGTGGTCCGGCGCCGGATTTTTTCCAGAGTGCAAATATTCCTCGTATTCCGAAAAGCGTAGTCATTGCTGGCGTTGCAGTGCTGTTTGTTATTAGCATTTTGTTGACCATATTTTATATGGTTGAGGCCGATGAGGTGGCCGTCGTACAGCGTTTCGGCAGGTATGTGCGCCAGGCAGCGCCGGGCCTGCACATGAAACTTCCGTTTGGCTTGGAAACGATGCGCAAGGTAAAGGTGCAGCGGGTGCTTAAAGCCGAGTTCGGTTTTCGGACCGAAGAGGCCGGCATACGGACACGTTTTAGCCCACGCTCATACGACGAAGAAGCTCTGATGTTGACCGGTGATCTCAATGTGGCTGACGTAAAATGGATCGTGCAGTATCGTATTGCCGATCCGGTGAAGTACCTATTTCGTATTCGGGCTCCGGAGGAGACGCTCGGGGATGTGGCGCAGGTTGTTATGCGTGCGGTTGTCGGCGATCATACGGTGACCGAAGTGCTGACTGAACGCCGTATGGAGATCGCCAGTTCAGCTGAGAGAAAAATGCAGAAATTGCTCGATTTATATGAGACCGGATTGCGGGTTGAAACGGTGAAAATGCAGAACGTGACGCCACCTTCGGAGGCGGTCAAACGTGCCTTTAATGAAGTCAATGAAGCCCAGCAGGAAAAGTCGCGCAAAATCAACGAAGCCTTGGAGGAGCGTAACAAAGAGGTGCCTCGTGCGCGTGGCGAAGCGCAGCGCACGGTTGCCAAAGGCGAAGGATATGCGATAAACCGAACCAATACGGCGAAGGGCGATGTGGCGCGCTTTAACGCGCTGCTCACCGAGTATCGTAAGGCGCCGCAGGTCACGCGCCGCCGACTCTATCTTGAAACCATGCGTGAGATTCTGCCCGCGGTTAGACAGGTGTTTGTCTTTGATGCGGATCAGCCTGCTTCGCTGTTACCGTTTTTAAACCTCCAACAGGGTGACAATCTTCCGGTTTTGCCGGCGGCAGAGGAGAAATGAGTATGAATCGGGTTTATGTTCCTGTACTTGTACTGATTCTGTTGGTATTGATGGTTGCCGGCGGTACATTTTACCGTGTTGATGAGACGGAGCAGGTCATTATTACCCAATTTGGTGAACCGATTGGGCAACCCATCACCACACCTGGATTGCGCTTCAAGCTGCCGCTGGTGCAATCGGTGCGTCGGTTTGATAAACGCATCTTGGAATGGGATGGTTCTCCTGATCAGATTCCCACGCTCGATAAACGGTTTATTTTGCTCGATACCATAGCCCGTTGGCGCATTTCTGATCCGTTACTTTTTTTGCAGTCGGTTGGCGATGAACGCTCGGCTCAGAGTCGCCTCGATGACTTAATTGACTCTGCCGCTCGAGATGTGGTGAGTGGCCATTTGTTGATTCAAGCGGTGCGCAACTTTGGACGTGAGCTGCCGTTGAGGTCTAGCGGGGAAGGTGTTAGGGGGCCGGACGCAGAAGTGATTGAAGTGAGCGAGAAAGAACCTGATGA
>JAPULM010000017.1 GCA_027294925.1 bacterium | reverse complement strand
CTAGCGCACGGACCATACAGGTGTCTTCATCCATGACCATGATACCTGCGGTTCCCAGAAACGCGCCGATAGCCCGCATGGAATCAAAATCCATGTGGACATCGATCTCATCTGGTGTCAAAACGGGAAACGACGAACCGGCCGGCATGACGGCCTTGAGTTCTTTGCCCCCACGGATGCCGCCGGCATAGTCATAGATCACTTCCCGTAAGGGCAGGCCCATGGGTAACTCATACAGCCCCGGTTTCTCCACGTGGCCGCTCACGCCGTAAATCTTGGGACCAGGGCCACTTTCGGGGCCAATAGACTTAAACCACTCCGGGCCGTTTTTGATAATGGACGGCAGGCAGGCTAGGGTCTCCACATTATTGACAATAGTCGGGCAGCCAAACAGGCCATAGACCGCCGGGAACGGCGGTTTGATGCGTGGATAGGCACGTTTGCCCTCAATCGACTCAATCAGTCCGGTCTCTTCACCACAGATATATGCCCCAGCCCCTCTGTGGACATACACCTCAAGATCAAATCCTGTTCCAAAGATGTCTTTGCCCAGCAAGCCCTTGGCGTATGCATCGGCAAGGGCTTCTTCAAGACACTTCGCGCCGTAGGCGAATTCTCCACGAATGTAGATGTATGCCGTGTGGGCTTTAATTGCGTAGCACGTGATGAGCATGCCCTCTAAGAGAATATGCGTATTCCATTCAATAATGGCCCGATCCTTAAAGGCGCCTGGCTCGCTCTCGTCCGCGTTGCAACACAGATAGACGGGTTTATCTGAGTCCTTGGGTAAGAAACCCCACTTTACGCCTGCTGCAAACCCCGCGCCACCTCGCCCACGTAGATTCGAGGCCTTGACCTGCGCCGTCACTTCTTCGGGTTTGAGCGTCGTGAGCGCCGTGCGGGCCGCCGCATATCCATCATGGGCTATATACACGTCGAGCTTGTGAATGTCAGGGATATCCTCGTGGCGCAGCAATACATTTTCAGCCATTCGTCCGTCCTTATTACAACAACGAGAAGGGAAACATTAATGAGAAAGGAAATTCTACCTGGAGCCAAGATATCGACCCCGGTTTTTAGTGTCAAATGGCCCTCGTTAATCCTGATCAGTCCTGGCCAGGACTGACTGTCGGCCATTTACATTTCCAGGACCCTCTGGTTTAACATCCGCCAATGAGCGACTTCATTCTCCTGTGGGTCCACGTACTCGGATTAGCCGTTTTCTTTGGCAGCGGGGTGACGTTGCTGGTCATGTTGCTACCCCCTGCCGCTCAGATTGACGATCCGGCACAGAAGCAGACGTTTTTAGCCAAAGGGCTGAAATATTACAATCCTCTCAGTATAGGCTCGCTGGGCGTGGTTCTCATGACCGGTGCCTGGAATCTCACCTCGTTCAAAGCAAAACCAGGCTTATCCTTCTTCACGCCGGAGGGCTATCTATCAGACTTCGGCAGCCTGCTCAGCCTCAAGCTGCTCATCGTATTTTTTCTGATTAACGTCAGCGCTGCGGTCTCCCTCGGTATGGGCCATCGCATCGTTCGCACTGAAGTACGCGGAGAAGCCTTTCCACCTGACAAACTTCCCGGTCTGCTCAAACGCATGCAGATTTTCACCATCCTCGCCCTGGTACTTACCGCCTGGATTGTGTGGATCTCGCTCGATATGACGCGGATTGGGTTGCTGGTATCAGGGGCAGGATCGTAACACAGTCTCGGTATCTGAGAATAGCTTTTGGAGCCGATCTTCCCTGTAAAGAGGGCGCATCATCTTACGTCCCACCTGTCAGCCTGTCAGCCTGGACTTCTCGCAGCACTACTTCCCTGACCAGCGCGGTGGGCGTTTTTCTATAAAGGCCGCTACGCCTTCACGGAAGTCTGGCTCAGTCATCATCCGGTCGATCAGACTCCGTGAATGCTGGACTGCTGAGGCCGCGTCTCTGTGCAAGTCGGTATAGATTTGGTTCTTCGTTTCCCGCAACGACCCTGGTGAAACCCGGGAGATCATCTGCTGCACATAATCCCGGGTGTGAGGCAGGAGTGCGTCAAAGGGCAGGACTTTATTGACCAGCCCAAGCTCATACGCCTCTTCTGCAAGGAAAATTCGGCTTGTCAGTAAAATATCATTCGCCCGTGTAACACCCATCAGTCGTGGCAGCAGCCATGACAGCCCAAACTCAGCCGGGAGGTTGAGCGGACCGTGGGCGGTCGTGAATTTTGCGCCTTGCGCTGCAAAGCGGATATCCGCATAACACGCCATCGCCAGCCCAACTCCAGCCACTGCCCCGTTAATGGCCGCAATCATTGGCTTGGTCAGGCCGAATTGATACGCAAAGTCCGCGTCAAATTCAGGCCGCACCCCGTAGCCGGGGTTTGCCATCTCTGGCGGCGTGCCTGGATCGTACCCCCCTTTTTCAACATGGCCTGCAAGCGCACGTGTATCCGCACCAACACAAAAATCTTTCCCCGCCCCAGTCACTATAATGGCGCGTACTGCAGAGTCGTTCTCCGCTTGCTGGATGGACCACCGATACTCGACGTGCATGCGGCCCGTCCATGAGTTTCTGCGTTGTGGACGGTTGAGGGTGACTGTTGCGATATTATCTCTGACTGCATACTGGGTGACTTTGAGTTCCATGCAGGCTCCTTAACGTCGTACGCTATCCTCTTGTTCGTCCCAATTATTCGTGAGCGTCGCAAACTCCTCAAGACTTAACGTTTCTCCTCTGCGTTGTAAGTCGATATTTGCTTGGTGTCCGATCATCTCAAGATCGCCTCCGCCGACGCGGCGCAAGGCATTGCGCAGCGTCTTTCTGCGCTGATTAAAGGCCGCCTTCACGATACGCCGAAAGAGGCCGGTGTCTTTGACCGCGACTCGTGGAGCGTCTTGGAATACGAGCTGAATCACCTGAGAGTGTACCTTTGGGACGGGAAAAAAGCTGCGTGGCCCGACCCTGCAAACAGGCTTCGCGCTGGCATAGAGCTGGATCAAGACCGATAAGACTCCATATGCCTTTGTTCCCGGAGACGCTGTAATGCGAGCGGCTACCTCCTGCTGGAGCATAACGGTTACGACTCGGAACAGTTTGCGGTAGTCGAGCAGACGAAAGAGGATCGGCGTAGCAACATTGTAAGGCAAGCTTGCCACGACTTTGAGAGATTGGTCGTGAAAAGTCTCTTTCAGGTCTAAGCGGAGGAAATCGGCTGCAATCACCTGCACCTGTTCGTCGTTGCTAAACCGCTCCGTCAACCGTTGGGCCAGAGTCGTATCCATTTCGACCAACGAGAGACGGCCTGCTTTTTGGGCGAGCGTTTCAGAGAGCGC
>JAPULM010000169.1 GCA_027294925.1 bacterium | reverse complement strand
TTCGAACCAATTGCCGGGCAAACTGCTCCAAGCCCACCGAGACCAAAACCTCATGAATACGGTCGGGGAGGGATTTGACCCCAAACATGCGCCCGTAAAAATCTAAATTCTCAAATCCTGTGAGACGCTGATACAAAAATGTCCGATGGCCGAGAACCCCAAGCAACGGTCGAACTTTTTCTGCCTCCCGCACCACATCGAACCCTGCCACCATCATCGTACCAGAAGAGGGACGAGCGAGGGTTGAAAGCATTCTTAACAAGGTGGTTTTGCCTGACCCATTGGGACCAAAGATGCCCAGACAACGCCCACGCGCAAGCTGCAAATCAATTCCACGTAGCGCCATGACCTTGCCATACCGCTTGGTCACACCCGACATACGCACCATAAGGTCAGCATCTAAACGTGCCGTACTATCCGTCGCCGTCAGCCAACACCTCCTTATCCTGTGGCGCAGCCTGCAATTGTTCGTATAGAACAAGCAACTGTTGTTTATACGTTTCACGCTGTCGCCGATATGTCGTTTGGTTCACCATCCCAGTTTCATGAAGATCGTCCAAGCGTGCAATGTCATTAAGCAAACGAAAACGTGCTGTTTTCAACGCCTGAACGTCCGCTGTACGGAAAGTTGGTTCTATCTCAGCTTGACTCTGAGAACGCTTCATACTGATCCAAGAAACGATTATTCCGAACAGCACCAGGCCAACAATCACACTGTAAGTTAGCACTTGCAGGAATGGGGCGCCGCTGCTTAGCCTTGTAACCTGTAGCCAAGAACGGCTTTGAGCTGATAAATCAGTCCCACGGAAACGGAGAAATGTATGTGGTTCAAGAGATAGGCGCCCTTCAAAACGAAGGTCGCTGGAAGCGACAAGTTGCCCATCTTGCACAAAGAACTCGAGAGAAACCGTAGGTAAAGATCGTTCGGATAACATAGTGGCGACTTTATGCCGAAATGGCATCGCATAAGAAAAAACGATACGATGCTCTCCACTAGCAAGCGGAGCTGTATAAAATAATCCGGACGGTTCAAGACGAACATGTGCAGCATCTAGACCCTGCAAATCCGTCAAGTCGTGATAACCTTGCGGTAACGGCAAGTGAAGCGAGGAACGCTCCTTATGGTCGGCTGCAGAGGCAGGCTCAGGCTTGACAAGGTGAACAATCTCACGAATCTCAAGACGGTCATTGCGTAAGACAACAACCTTAAGATGATTCGCGATGTATAACGTCGCTGGTAAGACATCTCTAGCCTGGGTTGATGACTGATCTACCTCTACCCATACATCTGTCAGGTTTTGACCGGGCTGCAAGCGGATTGAAGCGCTCCGATACAACGTATCCTTATATCGGATACCTACAACATACTCAAATGCAGTATCGGTCTCGAGCTGCTCAAAGACAAAATGCCCTTCGGTATCAGTATGGCCAGGTGTACGTTGCACCTCCTGCCCTGGGCCAAAACGGATCAGCATGATTCGATGCTCGACAATTCCCGTTCCTTGCATGCGCACAGAACCACGGATGCTGCCAGGCTCTCCGGCAAAGACCAGCATGGAAACGCCGCCTATTACAATCAAGACCGAGAGACAACAGCCGTACCATAAGCCTCTACAAACACGGCACAAGAGGCTGACATTGCCAACGTACGACTTCTCCTCTCGTTTCCAGATTCCAGCTCGCATCCTCTATATTCTCTATAACAACGTCAAGGATTGGCCACAGGAAGGGCAAAATTTTTCACCACCTTGAAGCCCAGCATGACAGACTGAACATACGTCTGGTACAGTTTGGTCAAGATTGGCGTTCTGCTGCTGTCGTATGGTGAGAATTTGGCGTTCGATCTCATCATCCAGTGCAGCTAATGGATCAACTGCATCTATTCGTCGTAGAACATCTACGGCTTCATCTTCAAGGTGGCGGCGTAAAGCTCTATAGTCGTCATCATCAACCTTGTCTGTTTGAAAATCAAAATCAAGATCTCGAATTGCCGTATAGACTGTCTCTTTATGAAGTGTTAACTGTTCTAGCTCGCGTGTTGGCTCTCCCCCACTACTGTTATCTAAGCGCTGCCGCATGAGAGGCGAGCCTACAAAAAACATCAAGCCAACGGCAATAAACAAAACGATCAGCCCATCGATACTCATGCATCTTCTCCGCGGGCCGGTACGGCAACCCTGGCACCTGTAAGCTGCCGTGGCGATATAACCCATGGACGACGCTCTGGCCAGATAGCAATCATGGTTCCAAGCACGATAACGAGACCGCCAATCCACATCCAAGCAACAAGGGGATTGATAAAGATTTTGAAAGTTGCGACTCTAGACGCTTCAAAGCCGGCCAAAATGATATAAAGATCCGACCATAAGGTAGTCCGTAGCGCCACTTCAGTCGTAGGCTGGTTCTGGGCAAAATACAACCGTTTCTCCGGATATAGCGTCGTGACGGGCTTATCTTCGCGCGTTACTCGCACCTTGGCGATAAACGACTCATGGGTAGGCTCTATCAGACGAGTTAGATCCTCATAATGAATTGTATATGGACCAACGCGGCCCTGCCCACCTGGCTGCAATACGATATTTTTCTCTATTTGGTATGCCGCTGAGCCTGTAATGCCCACAAAGATCAACACCACACCAAAATGGACAATATATCCTCCATAACGGCGCCGGTTACGCTTCAGCAGTGAAACAAAAGCTTGCCACACAGTTCCCCCAGTCGAAGCCCGTCGAGCTCGTGTACCCCGATAGAACTCTAGTAGAATAGTCCCAAACACGAATAAGCAAATCGATAAGGATATTAATGCTAAAACATGACGTATACCTGCCGTATACAGTACAGCTGTAGAAAAAAGTGATAGCGAGAGCGGGTAGAGAAAATTCCGGCATAAGTTGCGAAGACTGGCCTTACGCCAGGCAATCAAGGGACAAACGCCAGACAAAAACAAGAGCGCCAAACCTAAAGGGACATTCACGCGGTTAAAAAAAGGCGCCGCCACACTAATTTTCACCCCACGTACAGCTTCCGATATGACGGGAAACATTGTGCCCCACAGTATAGCGAACATCATACCCACTAAGAATAGATTATTAAACAGAAAGCTACTCTCTCGTGAAATAACGGACTCCAAGCGATGATCACTTCGTAACTGTGGCAAGCGCTTGATCAAGAGGGTAATGGCAACAACGAGAACCCCGGCAAGATACAACAAAAAATAGGTCCCTAATGATGATTCGGCAAATGCGTGTACGGAGGAAACCACACCGCTACGGGTCAGGAAGGTTCCGAAAATCGTTAGCGCATAAGTCAAGATGATCAACGACATGTTCCACACTTTTAACATGCCTTTTTTTTCCTGAATCATCACGGAATGAAGAAACGCAGTGGCTGTTAACAACGGCATAAGCGATGCATTTTCAACCGGATCCCAGGCCCAATAGCCGCCCCAGCCAAGCTCCACATAGGCCCATTGTCCCCCTAGGAGAACACCCACCGTGTTGAATAGCCATGACAGCAATGTCCAACGCCGTACACTTTTAATCCACTGGCTATCAAGACGTCCACTGGCCAAGGCGCCAATAGCAAATGCGAACGGTACGACATACCCGACGAAGCCAAGATATAAATTAGGCGGATGAATCACCATTAAGGGATGTTGTAAGAGCGGGTTCAGGCCTTGTCCATCAAGGGGTGTTTGCGACAATTGCTGAAAGGGGTCCTCTGCAAATACCAAAATCGTAAGGAACAATAGAGCCGTCATCATGAGAGTCGGGATAACGTACGGCATCAACTCACGATTACGAAACCGATTCTGCCATACAGCGATGGTGCTATACATAGCAAGAATCCACAACCAAAGAAGCATGGAGCCCTCTTGCCCGCCCCACAAAGCTGAAAGCAAATAAAATGTCGGCATCGACCGATTGGAAACGCTGGCCACGTATTGGAGACTAAAGTCATGTGCCAGCAATGCATAAAACATGGCGAGCATGGAAATGGTAACCAAGCCAAAAACAGCATATGTTGCCCGCTCGGCACTACGGAGCATATTCGGATGCCGCAGGCGCCCTCCGATTAACGCTATAACAACAGCATATAACGCAGTGAAAAACGCAAACCGCAGAGCAAACACACCAATTACGCTCATTGTCGTTATCTTCCCTCGTGTCTCAGGCTAAGCAGAATCTATAGTCAATTCAAGAGGTAGGACGTTTGTCTTCTTCATATTTGGATGGGCAGCTTGTCATCAAATTGGCAGCGATCAGCACCCCGTCCCGGCTAATTCGGCCCTCAACAATGACATTGGCACCGGCTTGAAACATATCTGGTTTAACACCATGATACTGAACTGGAATACGGTATGCGTCATCGCCTATAGTAAACGCCAACGCTAGATTTTGAACATCCCACTGAATCGGGTCATTTGTCACTTTCCCAGCCACGCGAACTGCCTCGCCTTGTAAGGTTGAAACCCGTTCTTGCAGTTCAGGGACTGTTAAGAAAAAAGCGGACGATGCAGTCGTTCCTGAAAACATCAGATACGCTATAGCTAACACGACAACCGTGGCACCGATAGATAATTTAATATGTTGTTTTGACACGTTTTAACCCCCCTTCTCCTAACCTCTCTGTAAACGATCAAGCCGACCTCCTGTACACCATTTGTGCAACGTATTGGCAGCAGATTCTATTCCCTTTGTTTGACGACCGGCGGCTAAGTACTGCGTACCGCAATTAACGGTCGGCTTTGTTGCGTAAACGTTGGCCCAATAACCCACTACGACGCAACATGCTCTTTCTCGAATTTTCGCATTTCCACAATCACTGCCCGGTATATTCGCTCAATAGCATCTCCGCTCAGAGGGCCGGGATTGATGGCGCGCAGTCGTTCAAAAATTACGGCTTCACGGGCGGGAATATAGGCCGGCATCTCATGCTTCTGCTTAAAATCCGCCACTTGTAAAATCACCTGGGCTCGTTCGACCAATAAGGCCAGCATTTGGTCATCAATCGCATCAAGACGGGCACGTAGCTTATCCATCCCCATGGTGCTAACCCTTTTACCATTATAATGCAAAAAAGTAAAAAATTATTAGACAATTTCAGTATAGTCGAGACGGTCTGAAAGCTCAACTCCATGACGGTTTAGCCATGCGGCAATGCTTCCAGCAGCCAACCCTTGCTCAAGCATTCACGATATGTTACCATTCGCTCGCCTTGTAGCGATTAGCGTTTCCGCCTTTTTCACGTCAGAATCTCGCATGCTCTCAATCGCACCCTTCTGCCATGCAGAGCCATTATGATGTCTGGGAGAGGGGCTATGTCTAAGCCCTCAAAGATGCCACCTGAGAAAAAACCGTCATTGCCAGAGGTGATGCGCACTGTAGGCCCTTATATGAACATCGGCTGGATGTTTGTCGTCTCCATGGGTGTGGGTATCTATGGCGGTTACCAAGCTGATGCGTATTTAGGTACAGAGCCATGGCTATTGGTTGTAGGCTCTTTCCTTGGCATGGCAGTGGGCTTCTACAATTTTTTCCTGGTCGTATTACGAAAGTAATGACATGTATGTTGACTGTTTAAAAATAGCGGGTATTAGCACCGGGGTTGTGTGGCTCCTTCTCGTACTACCGCTATACTTCCTCGCCGAACCGCAGGTCATTTGGGCCACGATAGGTGGATTCGTCCTCTCCGCTATTTGTTTTACAACCGGCTTTTACGCCATCTGCCGATCATTCCATGACTCGTTCAACAGCTTAATGCTGGCTGTTTTTGGCGGCATGCTGGCTCGGCTAGTGCTCATCGGCGCAATACTTCTAATGGTCGTTTCGTGGACATCGTTACATATTATGAGTTTCCTCGCTTCCCTCTTCGGATTTTACGTTCTATTTTTGGTGATTGAACTCTACTTCGTCAAACAAGGGCTCGTAAAAGGAGAATGATTCATGGGTGTTGCATACGCCGCCACGGAAGGCGCAGCACACGGGGAAGAACTCAGCGTGGGAGACGCAATTCTTCACCATGTACAAGATACGAATGTCGTCGATCTTTGGCCTTTGGGACACATCAACCTGCCGAACCTACATCTTTTTGGCATCGACTTCTCGATTACCAAACATCTCCTCATGATGTGGATCGTTTGTGTCATATTAGTTATTATCTTTAAGATGACATTGCGGCGTCAGGGACCGGTACCCAGCGGCTTCAGTAACTTACTTGAGACAATTGTCGTGTTCTTGCGTGATGAGGTGATTCTACCGGCAGTGGGAGAGTCGGGAAAACGATATTTGCCCTACTTGTTGACGGTTTTTTTCTTCATTCTATTTTGTAATCTGCTGGGGCTGCTGCCATACAGCGCCACGGCCACCGCAAATGTGTCGGTGACGGCTGGCTTGGCTATTATATCCTTCTGTATGATCCAGTACGGGGGCATGCGGGAACATGGCGTCTGGCATCATCTGAAGAACCTTGTTCCTCCCGGCCTTCCGGTGTGGCTTCTCCCCATCATGATACCAGTAGAAATCATGGGACAGTTAACGAAACCCTTTGCCTTATGTATCCGGCTATTCGCCAATATGACAGCCGGTCATATCGTGATCCTGTCGTGTTTGGGTTTAATCGCAATTCTGAAAAGTCTTGTAATCGCACCAGTCGCCGTTGGATTCGCACTGTTTATCACGATCCTGGAATTGTTCATTGCCTTTCTGCAAGCCTATATTTTTACCCTGTTGACCTCTCTATTTATGGGCATGGCGATCCATCCAGAGCATTAGTGATAAAATTGCTTCCGAGAAGCGTTTTGGGTATTTTGTGTAATCGTAAGGGCACTTGAAAACATCTGGGGAGGGATAGGAGCAAGTCGTTCGCCCCTATCTAGCTTTAACAAGGTGATGGTAGCGCTCAAGTAAACTAGAGTCTCTCGTGCTAACCTTCGATTCGATCAGGAATGTGGTCAAGAAACTCGGAGACCAAACGGCGGTGGTCGTCGTCTGTCACGGATCTGCCCAGTAATTGTCCAGTCGCGATAAGCGTTAACTCCGCAGCCGTTGTCTTCACCTCTTGAACGGCTAATTGCTTTTCGCGATCAATCTCTCGACGAGCTGCCTCGACCAAACGCCTCGATTCTACCTGAGCTTGCTCTGCGATTGAGGCGCGCATACGCTCCGCCTCTTCACGCCCCTGCTCGAGAATGCGCAGTGACTCCCGGTTCGCCTCGTTAACAATACGCTGATTCTCAGCCAACAGCCGTGCGGCTTCTTCACGGCCCTGTTGGGCTTCATTAAGCGCATTGCGGATCGTCGCTTCTCGCTCTTCCAGGGCAGATAGCAAGGGTTTCCAGGCAACCACTCGCAGCACAACAAGCAGCAGGAAAAACGTGATGATGGTCCATATCAATAAACCGGGTTCAATTTCGAGCATAACGTTTATCTACTTTACGGCTAAAAGAAGACAGACAACTTCGCCGAACAGTGCAACGCCCTCAATTAGGGCGCAGGAAATAATCATGGAAGTCCGCACTTCGCCCGAAGCCTGAGGATTCCGCGCGCTCCCATCCATCGCCGCGCTGGCGATGCGACCAATGCCATAGGCCGCACCAATGGCGACCATTCCAGCGCCAAATCCCGCCGAGAGATGCGCGAAGTTCCCAACGTCAGCCATAACAACCACCTCCTTCTACTGATGCGAAGTTTATTCACCAATGAACAATGCTGCGTATTATCTGTGAGCCCTTCTCCCGTGTCAAGCGAAAACACACGACTACAAGGCATCTTCACGCTTCCGATCGAGGGCGTTCAGGACCTAAGAGCCGCCTTTCAGACCGGCAAGATAGTCAACGAGCTTTTCCAGATTGTCGAGCGAGATATTTTGGTAAAAGGCTGTGCCCTGCAGCGTAGCCTTCATCACGCCAGGCGGAAAACCAGCGACAACAATCTTATCCGGTTCTAAAATCGACTCACGGATATAAGCCACCTCTTTCCGGGAGCCAATATCCCACAGGCTTGGTCCAACTAGACGATCCGGGCTATCCAGTTTATGACAAGCGGCACAGCCTGCAAGTTTGACAATTTCGTCGCCGTCTTTACCGGCAAACTTCATCCCGGCAGTGGATGCACCATCGGCTGCCTTCTTAGCAAAAGATTTCTGCGGCCAGCTCACCGTCGACTCCTGCAAGCCAAGGAGAAATGTCACCACATTGCGGAGTTCGTCATCATTCAAGTTAAAATTTGGCATGACAACAACAGGGGCGGCTGCGACTTGCGACTTCTGGTCACCTTTAGTACCTCCCGATGCCTCTCCTTTAAGGCCAGCAAGATATTGCACGAGCCCATCCAGAATAGCGGGATTTTTCTTGCTATCCTGATACAATGCAGACAGCGCAACTTTCATCAAGCCTTTCGGAAAGCCTTGCACGACAACCTTATCCGGTTCGACAATCGATTCACGAATATATGCCGTATCCTGACGCTTACCAATATCGTAAAGGCTGGGTCCCACAAGCTTGTCAGGGGCATCAAGTTTGTGACAATTGACACAACCATACTTCTGCGCCAACTCCGGCCCCGGCAGCACTTCCCCACTATCAGATGCCGCCTCGGGCTCCAATACAGCCCGGCATTTTTCAGCTGCTGTAGGGTTCATGTTGGCCTGCGGACAACGTAACGATTCTTTGAGATACCCAAAGCGCAAGCCGTGAAACGCCTCGCCGTGCCCCGATTCGTTGTAAAACTTCGTGCCAACGAGACTCAGCTCAGGCGCCTGTTTGGCACCACCATCAACAATATAATGGCAGGCTTTACAACCTTTCTCCTGCACCAACTGCCAGCCAGCATTGAGGTGGTCGGCCCCTGGCACCGGTCCTTGCATGACATTGTGACACTTATTGCACGACGCCTGAACATACTCCAGGGGCAATAACGGACGTTTCCAACCGATGTGCTGCGCATCGTAAGGACCAAAGCGCTCCTCAAGGTCCTCCATCACATGCGCATCGTGAACTGTTGTGGCCGCACCTTGCCCTTCGTGACATACTGTGCAGCCAATCCTTTCAAAGCTGTGCTGGGTAAAGTCGGGGTGGACCTTGAAAGGCTGTGGAACATTCGCCATTTTCGGGTTATTAACCCCCATATGACATGTCATACAACGATCGGTAAGCTCCAGCTTGGGATCCCATACCTGTTGAATTTCAAGCGGTGTGGCGAGGATCTCTTTCTGTAGACTAGGATCATCCACCTGCTCTGCGAACAGTCGATAATATTCGCGCTGGTATCTTTTCCATTCTGGTGCGTACTCTGCACTCACCGTCCACATCAGCAACAAGACCAGCAAAAAATTAGTGAGAGCGAAAGCGCTGGCCATAAAATTATTGCTAAAGAGCTTGACCCGCTTTTCTGCCATTGCACACGCCTTTCCGAGGAGTCATGAACAGTAGGGCCACAGCCTAGCCCTACAAAAACGAGAGAATCAGGCAGCAACTAGAGATTCAAAAAGATAGATGGAACCGTAATGATATATTTGACATTGAAAAACAGTCGCAAAACCATTTTGACGGGAATGCTTACCATAGAGAGCAATAACAGCATTTGCACGGTATAGTTAATTGGGCCTCGCTTTTCATAAAACTCAAGCAACCCATCGCATACCTTGCGCAGCCGGCTTCCGTCCTTGAGCTGAGGGCCCAGCCATGTTGGCAACGCAACGGGGAGGTAGACAAAGGCTCCGGTCACAACCACCAACAGTGCAATTCCCCACCAAATATTAAGCGATAAGCAACGTGCCTGTTCCGCCGCAGAGACCGAGGAATGACAGAACCAACTATAAGTCACCGCAGTGGTTTCTTTATGAATCTCATAACTTTCCCAAGGCCAATAGATCAGCCAGGTCGGACCGCGGAAGAAATAGCCAACAATAATCAAAAAAAACCAGAATGCCATTCCGATCGTGAACACCCAGAAGGCAAACTTGCGATCCTTGTAGTTATACTCGCCAACGCCCTTGGGGTTTTTGTCGAGGAAGGGAATCGCCATCAGGCCAACAACGATCATGGACGGCATCACCACACCCGCAATCCAAGGATCAAAATACACCAGCAGCTCTTGCAAACCGACAAAATACCATGGGGCCTTGGATGGATTAGGGGTCGTATTTGGATCGGCCAACGGCTCAAGCGGGGCGGGAATCGCCATCGACCAGACCCACAAGACAACCGTGGTCAGCAGAAAACACAACACGATAGTGTACATAAAATACGGCCAAGTGAGTTCATATCGTTCAGAACTCGCTGTCGGTACCGGACGCGCTGCTCGTTGCGATCCTTTACCTTCGCCGGTTGTCGCCATGGACTTCCCCCTCTTCTCCAGACAGGACAGGATGGTTACCGTGACTATCGCATAGAGAGTGCCACTACTCCCTTACCGGCACATCACCAGAATAGCCATCCCGCCGCACGCGCCAGAAATGCACCACAATCAATGCCGTCAATACAAGCGGAAACGCAATACAATGCAGCACATAAAAGCGCAGCAATGTCGCAGAGCCCACCGTGGTTCCTCCTAAAAGCGCAAAACGAACGTCATTGTTGATCTTCATGCCTATAAGATTGGCAAACGGTCCCTCATGTCCAAGAAAAGGCGTTGCACGCGCCATATTGGTGCCGACCGTCACCGCCCATATCGCCAATTGATCCCACGGTAGGAGATAACCACTGAAGCTTAAAAGGAACGTCAACGTCAACAAGATTACCCCCACACACCAATTGAACTCGCGTGGGGGTTTGTACGAACTCGTATAAAATGTTCGAGCCATGTGCACCATGACCATAAAGACCATGGCGTGCGCCCCATAGCGGTGCATATTGCGTAAAATATTTCCGAACGGGACAACATGCTGCAAGTCCTTCATGTCGTAATAAGCACGGGGTACTATTGGGGTATAATAAAACATCAAAAGCACACCGGTGAAGGTCAAAATCAAAAACAAGTAAAATGTAATAATGCCTGCGCCCCAATGAAAACGCATACGCATACCGTGCTTGGTAATTCGAATTGGTAGGATGTGATAAAAAACGTTGTTGGTAATAAACAAAAGCCGATTCCGCCGATTCATGGTATAACCATGTCGGAATATTGACTTCCAAATCTGGCTATCTACGACGGTCTTCTGTACGGTTTTCAGACTAATATTCGCCATAGCCGTTCCTTTGACTGCAGGCGCTCAAGATGTCACCTGATTCGTACCGACTCTCATCACCACTGAGATTCTGGCACCTATTATGTTCGCTAGTCCCAATCATTATTTCAGCCCGACGGAAATCTTACCCCACACTACGCCTTAGGTAGCGGGAGAAAAAATGGCGGCTTATCACGCTTTCCAGGCTGATTCTCCTGCTGGCTTTTATCAACTGCAACGTTGCCGGCCAAATCCAACGAAATGGCAGCCCGAAACAAAGGAACAGGGGCCGGCCCGGCAACATTCTGTCCGTCCACCAAAAAGTTACTACCGTGACAAGGGCATTTGAAGCGTGCTTCAGAAGGCGTCCAAATGGGTGTGCAACCCAGGTGGGTGCAAATAGCAATTAGTACGTACATCCCCTCTTCATTGCGAATCACCCAGACGCGCTGCTCTTTCTGCATGCGGGTACTCACCTCTCCCACCGCATAGTCGTCAGGCTTACCGGCAAGAAACCGCGCGGACGGTTCGTACAAAATCCGCGGGAAGAGAAATCTCAAGGAACCCAATGTAATGCCACCGAAAAAGGCAGCAAAACTCCCCCAGCCGGCAAAATTTATGAGACGCCGACGCGTCACACTTACCTCCCCTGTGGGAGCCTCCGAACCTCTGGCCATCAGGCAAGCCCTCCCTAGCGCTGTTACTGCCTGCTCAAAACAAATGTTGGGATATTATTATAGTTGAGAAGATCACGGGAGAAAAATCAGCGTCTATAAAAAACCAGATCAAGCCTGGACTGTCAAGGAAAATTTTTCAGGAAGGTCATCTCCTGGAGAAAAGTCCGCTTATAGCTTGCCAAAATCTTCAGGTTTAATATTTTCTAACCATTCTTTTAGCTTCTCAGGCTCATTTGTTGCGTCATCGCCGACCAAATCAATACTCCCTGCACGCTCAATGACATCCAAGGTTACATAAATTGGGGCTTTTACTCGCAAAGCTACCGCAATGGCGTCACTCGGCCGAGAATCGATATGAAATTCTTGCCCATTTAAAGATAAAAAAATAGTCGCATAAAACGTACTGTCTTTGAGATCATTCACCACGATCCGCGTCACCGTGGCATTGATTCCTGCAAGAACATTTTTTATCAGATCATGCGTCATCGGCCGAGGTGTCGGAACTTGCTCCATCTCTAGAGCAATCGCATTCGCTTCGGGAATGCCAACCCATATCGGCAATGCCTTGGTCCCTTCAAGATCGCGAAGAATGACTAGGGCCATATTTTGAAGTGGATCTAATGTCAGACCGCGGACCTTCATCTCCAGCATGAGTCATCTCCTTACCGCAGAGGAATCTCACAATCCGCTTGAGCGCATGTCGCTACCGCACCTCGCCACAATTTCACCAGCCTCTTTATCACGCTATACACCTTACAGATTACCGTTTTAACATCATATAAATGCAAGATTTGTTAGGGTTACAAGAATATACTGAGCCCGCAATTCTTTGTCAAGCAGCCCGTAGGAACGTTCTCATTAAGTGAAACAGGGGACAAACTTTGGAAGGCGAATTCTTCCAGCTATCGGCTCAAAAGTCACTTGTACCGACATGCCAATGCGGACGGACTCGAGCCGCTCGTACAGCACATTACTAAGAATATTAATCCCACTAAACTCAAGCTGAATAACAGCCACTACATATGGTAATTCTGAGCGCCACGCCGGGCCAGCAAGTTCAGAGTGGTAGACACAAAACGTCACAATGCACCCTGCCCCAGGGTCTTCGCGCCAGGTTGCTAACGCTGCCGTACAATGAGGACAGATCGGGCTCGGGGGGAATCTAAAACCATCACAAGTGTCACATTGTTGTATTAACAAACGGTTTCGATAGCACCCTTCCCAAAACACCAGGGCATCCTCATCCGGAAAAGGTAACGGCTTATTCTGTGAATGACACTTCCACATGTCCATCCGAACCTATCCCCTACCCTGCAGTTGTTTGGCGGCTTCCACTGTACCCAAAAGGGCTGTCGTACTGGCCGCGAAAACACCTCCAAGGCCACTCACAAGAGCAATTGAGGTGTTGTCGATTTGGCGCTGTCCGGCCTCATGTCTGAGCTGGCGAATCGCCTCAATGATGTGCGACATACCGTCCAAATGAGCTTGTGATAGATTACCGCCATGGGTATTGACTGGCAGGGAAACAGAAGGATTAATATGGCCGTCTTCAACAAAACGCCCCCCCTCGCCCTTCGGACAAAACCCATAATCCTCTAGCTGTACAAGAACCCCGTAGGTTGTATCATCGTAAAGTAGTGCGACATCAACATCCGCGGGTTTAACGCCAGCCGTCTGAAAAGCCTGCCACCCAGACGATACAGCCGGCGTTGTGGTAGCGGTTACCATATCTGCACAATATGCCAAGTGGTGTCCGGCATGGGCTTGTCCCACCCCTAGCAAAACAACCGGATGAGAAATATGGGACTGCGCCCACGCCTCAGAAGCAACAACCATCGCCGCACCACCGTCGAACAAATAGGCAAGATCATACTTACGCAAAGGATCAATGATTAAAGGAGAGCTTTCATACTCTCCAAGGGTTAAAGGAAGGCGTAAGCCCGCATTCGGATGCAATTGAGCATAAGCGCGCTGCCTAACAGCAATCATTCCTAACTGCCGGCTCGTGGTGCCAAACTCATACATATGCCGCTGCGCCGCCAATGCGTGGGGGCCCATTCCCCAGGTCAGCCCGAAGCATTCTTCGAAATCTTCATTACCCATCTTGATACGACCGTGTCGCTTAGCCGCCCAGCTCGTTCGACGATTTTCACCGTAAGCACAAAGGACAAATTGACATACCCCGCCCAAGATCAAAAGGCTTGCTTGCTCCAACATGGCAACTGCTGTAGCCCCTCCAAGATTAATATCCGTTGTAAAGCGGGGCCTAATGCCTAGATGCTTAGCAATGAGCTGGCTATGCATGAAGGTCACGTCCATATCAAAATTACGCGTTAATACCCCATCGATATCCTGGGCTGATAAACCCGCGTCGCGTAGGGCTGCCGTGGAAGCATCTAGGGTCAGACGTAAAGCACTCATACCACGCAGCCGACCGACGCGGCTCTCACCAACGCCAACAATAGCGACTGAACGCGATGTCATAGCAAGGCACTCATCTCAACCCTCATTCCCCTCATCACCGGTCCGGCCTTCGTACAACTCGCGCCCGAGAATCATCACCCGCTTCCCGGTTATTCCCTTTCGCGCCTCGATTACTTGACGCATGTCCTCCGTCAGACCCCTGACATTCATAAACAGTGCACATGTAACGGTAGCCTCAAGAAAGTCCACCCCGTGTAGCCAAGCCCATTCAAGGTTAGCGCCAGTAAAATCCGCCCCATGCACTTCAGATTGCTCAAGATGAGCACTTAGCATTAGGGCTTGCCGCAACGAAGCGCTGCGCAGCGTCGCTTGCTGAAATCTCGCCCCTTGCAATAACGCCCCAGTCAGGTCAGCGCCGGTCAAATCCGCCAGGTCAAAGATGGCGCCGCGAGCATCGGCATTACGCAAACAGGCTCCCTGAAGCTGCGCTCCTGAAAATATAGCAAATTGCAGCTGCGCCTCGCTTAAATCTTGACCTCGCAGATCGGCTTTAGCAAAATGCCAATAGGCGAAATCTTGACTTGAACGATCGTTCATAGGCCCTACCTGTCGTACCCGTCATCAATATTTCGTACAGGACTTTGGAGTTTAGAGTATAGAAGAGAGACGCTTTCCAATCAAACTTTTGCCGAACATTAAACAGAGAACAGGGCTGTTTCAAACAATTTGATCTAGCTGTTCCCGCAAGGCTTTGGTACTATTTACTATTGAGGTGTTCTAGAATGGAAATTACTGTCACTACAAAATGACAGCGGTGGAGTGCTTTGTCATTCTCTCTCGGTAAATATCGCTGTCTTTCATAATTTACCCACAGGCATCGTGCCATGAAGAGGTATCGGTCATGCTCGGCACCGTTCTTCGGAAGGTTTTCGGAAGTAAAAACGATCGAGAACTTAAACGCCTCCAACCCCTCGTCGGTCATATCAACCAATTGGAAGCGCCGCTGACATCTTTATCCCTAGACCGCTTAGAGGCCAAAACTAGCGAATTCAAACAGCGTGTCAGTCAGGGCGAATCTCTCGATGCTTTACTTCCTGAAGCATTTGCAGTTGTTCGTGAAGTATCGAAACGCCTTCTCTCAATGCGTCATTTTGATGTCCAACTCATCGGCGGCATGGTGCTTGATGAAGGTAATATCGCCGAAATGAAGACCGGCGAGGGAAAAACCTTGGTCGCAACACTATCTGTTTATCTAAATAGTCTCGCAGGTAAAGGGGTACATGTTGTCACGGTCAATGACTACCTCGCGAGGCGTGATGCCGAATGGATGGGGCCTCTCTATCAGGCGCTTGGATTGTCTGTGGGCAGTATCCAGCATGATATGGATGATGTGGCAAGGTACGCCGCCTATCATGCAGACGTCACCTATGGCACCAATAATGAGTTCGGCTTCGACTATCTCCGCGACAACATGAAGTTTAGCCGTGAAGACTTTGTCCAACGTTCACTGCATTACGCAATCGTGGATGAAGTTGATAGCATCCTAGTCGACGAAGCTCGTACCCCGCTGATCATCTCAGGGCCTGCCGAAGAATCAACTGATAAATACTGCCGTTTAGATCGTCTTGTGCCTCGTTTAAAAAATGAAACCGATTTTGCGGTTGACGAAAAAACGCGCTCCGTCACCCTCACGGACGAAGGTGTCGTAAAAGCAGAACAGCTCATTGGCGTTGAGAATCTGTACGACCCGATCAATATTGAGCTTCTCCATCATCTCATGCAGGCGCTTAAAGCGCACGCCATCTTTAAAAAAGATGTTGATTATGTGGTGAAAGGGGGTGAACTCATCATTGTGGATGAATTCACCGGCCGTTTGATGCCCGGGCGGCGTTACAGTGACGGTTTACACCAGGCGTTGGAAGCCAAGGAACACCTCAAGGTTGCCAACGAAAACCAAACGCTGGCGTCGGTCACCTTTCAGAACTATTTTCGCATGTACGAAAAGCTGGCCGGCATGACCGGAACGGCGGATACGGAAGCGGCCGAATTTCACCAGATCTATAAGCTGGATGTGATGGTGATTCCCACCAACTGCCCGCTCGAACGGCAGGAGCATCCGGATGTAATTTATCGCACAGAAGGCGAAAAATTCCGGGCGGTCGTCGAGGAACTTAAGGACCTGCACACCCAGGGACGCCCCGTCCTGGTGGGAACGATCTCCATCGAGAAATCGGAGTTGTTGAGTACCTACCTGAAGCGCCAGGGGGTACCGCATAACGTCTTAAATGCTAAGAATCATGAGCGCGAAGCCGAAATCGTGGCCCAAGCTGGGCGTCAAGGGGCGCTGACCATCTCCACCAATATGGCCGGCCGTGGCACCGACATCCTGCTAGGAGGCAATGCCGAATTTCTGGCCCGCAAAGCCTGTAAACTCGGCAGCGACGATCCGCACTATGCGACCGAGCTGGAAAAGGCACGGGCGCAGTGTGCCGCCGAACACGACGTGGTCGTGGCGCTTGGTGGCCTGCATATTCTGGGCACCGAACGTCATGAGGCCCGTCGCATTGACAATCAGCTCCGGGGCCGTTCCGGGCGCCAAGGCGATCCGGGCTCCTCACGCTTCTGTCTCTCGCTCGAGGACGACCTGCTGCGTATTTTTGGCTCGGAACGCATCTCGGGGATCATGGCCAAGCTGGGGATGGAAGAAGACCAGCCCATCGAGCATGGGATGATCACCAAGGCCATTGAAAATGCGCAGCGCAAAGTGGAAGGACACAACTTTGATATTCGCAAGCACCTCCTGGAATACGACGATGTCATGACCAAACAGCGGGAGGTGGTGTACAGCCAGCGACGGGAAACGTTAGAAGCCGCGAGCATTGACGAGTTGTTCAGGGACATGCATTACGAAGTCCTGGACGAACTCTTCGAGGACCACATCCCCGCGGAGGCGTATGCTGACGACTGGGATCTCCCAAGTCTGACGGAAGCCGTATACCATGTGTACGGCGTGTCTCTCTCTCTGACCCCCGAAGAGATCACGACGTTTAGTCGCGAGGCGCTGCTTGAACATATCCAAAGCGCCCTTGACAGCGCTTATGCAGACAAAAAACAGGCGATAGGCCCGGAGCACTTCAAGGGCCTCGCACGCTGGGTGACCTTACAGGTCATCGATAAGCACTGGAAAGATCATCTCCTGGCCATGGATCACTTGAAAGAAGGGATTGGGCTCCGTGGTTATGGGCAGAAAAACCCCCTCAATGAGTACAAGCGTGAGGGGTTTGAGATGTTCGTCGACATGACCAAGCGCATCAAAGCTGACGTCGTCGAATATCTGTTCAAAGTGCAGATCACCAACGCCGAAGACACCACGCTCTTGCAGCAACGCCCACGCCGTCAGCGCGCCGTAGCCCACCGCGGGAACTTCCCCACTGGACCAGGAGAGGAGGAGAACGTCGCGGTCAAAACGGTCCGGCGTCAGGGGGAAAAAATTGGCCGCAATGCGCCGTGCCCTTGCGGCAGCGGAAAAAAGTATAAAAAGTGTTGTGGGGCTTAGGCCTGTTGTCCTCGACCTCGTACTCAATGCTTCGTGGCGACCACGACCTTCCACAGGTCGACTTTATTGAGCGAATACATCCGATCAATCTGCAAATTGGCCTTCTGCACCAGAGAGTCCAACGCCAAGTCGGAATGCCAACCGATCTTGGTACACAAGGGCGATACCCATTTTTCGAGCCGCGCCATGCATCTGTTCTCACTTTGGAAGTGATTAATCAGGACGATCTGTCCTGCCCCCCTACTGACCCGCTTCACTTCCGCCAGGAACCGAATGGGATCGGGCACGACGCTGATCACATGAGCCGCCATAACGTAATCGAATACGTCGTCCGGGAAAGCCAGCTGTCCAGCGTCCATCTCCAACAAGGCGACATGATCGAGATGCTTCTCACGCGCCTTTTTCTGCGCTTCACAGAGCATGGCACGCGAGAGATCCACGCCAGTGACCTGCGCATGGCGGGGATAGAGGGAAAGCGACAGACCTGTTCCCACACCGACGTCGAGGATGCGCTGGCCTGGAGCAATACGCAACGAGCGAATGACTTGTTGCTGACGCGGGTAGAACCAACGACCAAAGATGGCATCATAAAAACGCGAATAACGAGCGTAGATCTTTTTGATCTCTGGGGCCTGCATGGTCTGTCGGCTCCTTTTAACCAAGTGAGATGACTTACCCTATCCTCGCATCAGCTTTTCAGGGTTAAGCGAATTTTTAACACATTTCGGTCCGCTTGACAAGGGTACAGTGGCATCCTGCCCTGCTATCGGGGCGGTGGACTGCACACGATCGGTGGCTTTAGAGGCCATAACGTTGCCGGGCGGCCTCAAGGATGGTATGGATGAGCATGGCATAATCCATCCCTGCAGCTCGGGCCGCACGGGGTAACCAATACGTGGGATCAATACCTGCGATGGGATTCAACTCGAGCACTTGTGGCCTCCCATCCGTGCCAACGCGCATGTCAACGCGTCCCCAATCGCGACATGCGAGGGCTTGAAAGGCACACAAGGCCGTGTTTTGTACCGGTTCAGTGGCAATAGGGAGCGGATTTGGGTGCCGCCGGCGCCGGGGCCAACCCGCGCTCCCCCCCCGGCCGGCGGGCCCGCAAAG
>JAPULM010000168.1 GCA_027294925.1 bacterium | reverse complement strand
ACGATTGGACCTCCGTATTGGTGGCGACTTATGATAGTGCTGCGATACATGCCGAGAGGCTTGGCGATCAATATGCGCTAATCGTCTTTGATGAGTGTCATCACCTGCCCAGTGACTTTACCCGCGTTATTGCTGAATATGCCCTAGCGCCATACCGGCTTGGACTAAGCGCCACGCCGGAACGCTCAGATGGCAGACACACTGATCTCGATCATCTTATCGGACCGGTGGTGTATCGCATTTCAGCTGATGCACTTTCCGGTTCAGTGTTGGCTATGCATCGGGTGATACGGATCAAGGTTCGGCTGTCACAAGATGAACGGCAACGATACGATGCATTGATCGAAAAGCGCAACGGTTTTTTGCGGCAGCTCGACATTCACTTGGGGAACTTAAGTGGTTGGCAACAATTTGTACGCGCCAGCGCCCGTTCAAGGGTTGGACGACGCGCCATGCTGGCGCACCGTGAGGCGCGCTCAATTGCCTTTGGCAGCGATGGTAAACTCAGGGTTTTGATCGACCTTCTAGCTCAACACTATCCTGCCCGCAGCTTAATTTTTACCGACGATAACGCTACGGTTTACCGTATTTCGCACGCCTTGTTAATTCCTGCCATTACCCATCAGACACCTGTAAAAGAGCGCCATGACATCCTGCAGCGCTTTAAGTCAGGTATCTATCCCATCGTTGTAACGTCACGGGTATTGAATGAGGGTATAGATGTACCGGAAGCCACCATCGCAATCGTGCTGTCGGGTACCGGTTCGGCTCGGGAATATACCCAGCGTCTGGGCCGAGTACTACGACGAGGGAATGGCAAACTTGCACTACTTTATGAGGTTATTGCTGAAGCGACAACCGAAGAGCACACATCTCGTCGTCGTCGATCACCTGTTCAGCCGTACCAAGAGCCGGCCGCTTCTGAATTGAGTAGCAAAGCAGCTGAAACAGAAGGGGCGTCATGCTACCGTCCGAACTTTTAATGTGTCAATACCGAGGTAATGACGTTATACCAAAACGACTCGCTTTAAACGCGTCGAATCGGTCACTGGCCAAGGATTTGATCGGTTTGTTTCAAAAGGCCCAGGGGGAAACCAGAGCCGAGCTGCAACGTAGTCTCCAGGTGTTGGAGGGAGATTATATTGATTATCGGGTAAAGAGGGGCTTGTCTCATCTATTGAGCACCGCTTATAGTACGTTTGAGATGGTCGCACCGTTTGACCCGGCGCTACTACGTCAGCGTACATTCGAATTGTCAGCCAACGTCGTTCCTAGTCCGCAAACGACACTTGCCACTCTCGAGACGCTGGCCGTAACGATGGGGAAAGAATTAGACCGAGAAATCCAACCCGAACAAATCAATGATTGGCTGTATGCTGATCTGCCCGAACGTCAAGTATTGACTAATTTTGAACAACCAGCATCGGACAACCTGCTACAGCGCTACAATTTATCGCAAGCCCAAGGGGTTTTCTATCGTTCGAGCCATCTTACCGTAAATGTCCATCGAAATGACCCGGGCGAGTATAAATTGATGTTTAAGTATCTCAAGCTATTTGGGCTAATGGCTTATATTGAAGGTGACACAGAGCACGGCTTTACCTTAACCATTGATGGTCCAAATAGCTTATTTAGGCCCAGTACACGATACGGGCTGGCCATCGCAAAACTTCTACCTGCTATGCTACACGTTAAAAAATGGGACCTGTCTGCGACTTTGGTAGCACGAGCCGGTATAGCTCCAAGTAGCTCAACTTTTCGTTACCGGATTACTTCAGAGTGCGGATTAGTCAGCCATTATCCACCGGGAAAACCCTACGATAGTATGGTGGAACAAGCATTTGCATCACGCTGGGAGAAGACCAGGACAGATTGGCAACTTGAGCGCGAAGTGGATTTGATCCCGCTTCCTGGGAGTGTGATGATACCGGATTTTCGCCTGCACCATCCGGATGGGCGAGCATTTTTATTAGAAATCGTGGGTTATTGGCGACCTGAATATTTGCGTAAAAAGTTTGCTCAAATCAGTCGTGCAAACCGCCAGGATCTGATCGTAGCTATTTCTCAACGCCTGAACCTGGATCGTGCCGGCATCAACCTCAATCACCTACCTGCTCGTGTTGTATGGTTTAAAGAACGGCTTATACCAAAAGACGTGTTAGAACTCTTGGACACCTGATAAGCAAAAGGCGGGGACTTGCATCCCACTCGATTGGCGGCCTTGCCGGGTGGTCACCGGCGGGCGACGCTGGGATGCCGCAAGGGCGTTTTCGGGAATTGCGCTCCGCAAGGCCCGGCGCATTGGCGTAGATGAGGCCCAATCTGAGCCAATCCAAGGTCGATTAACAGGCTGACTCTGCTTGACAATATCTGGGGCGGCGTGCAAAAATGCGCTGTGTTTTTCCTATCCGTCCACAAGGCCATCCATCACGCGGCTAGTGAGGCTTTTCACTGCCTATCGGCAACCTCTTGGACGTGATCCAAAAGTTTATTACGTGGCCATACCGGAGATATTGTCAGGCAATTTAACTTCAATCTCGACGCCGCGGAGATCGATTTATCTGTCACCGTTGATATTAAGGCATTGAAGCCTCTCAAGGTCCGAGCCCTTCGCCTGTATCGCTTCCAGTCAGACGCGCAAGAATTGGCGGACCTGTTCGCTCTACGAATGGAGGAGCAAGATGACGGCCTATACCTATTAGAAACCCTGTTGGGCCAAGGAAATGGCTTGGACGAAAGATACAGGAAAAGACATGAAGTGGAAGAAATGGCTGGAAAATTGGGATATGACGTCGCTGAAAATCAACGCGTTTTTTCTCGAAATGGAGTTCAAACCCCAGGATGAGGACAAGCAAGCCGCCTGGGAGATGTATATCGAACTGCTGACCCGTATTACCACACAACCACTCCCTGAAGGACATGGAGATGAGCAAACCGCTCTGGATAGCATCTATTCGCTCTTCCCCACCAGCCGCGAGATCATCCGACGCAACGGTCGGCACTGTTTCGAGTTCACCAAGATCGCCATCGTCATTCTAAACCAATTGGTGCGCCCTTTTACCGCCAAATGGCATAAACAATCCGTCGCCGGCTGCTTTGACGACCCGGAACAGTGCAAGGTCTTCCGTCATGAACTGGCGGCGCTACAAGCTAAACTGCAAACCTATACCGCCATGCTGGCCGAGATGGCGAGCGTTGAAGATCTAACGCAACTGGAAGAAGCGTGACCCGCGCCTGAGGGAAGCAGATGTACGACATCTTTATCAGCTACCGCACCACCCACGCCGACTGGGTAGAAACGTTGGCGCATAATCTGCAAGCGCAAGACTACTCCATCTTTCTGGATCGTTGGGAGCTGATAGCAGGGCAACACTTCCCCGACCAAATTTACCAGGCACTAAGAAACGCCCGCTGCGCCATCCTGGTGGCGACCCCGGATGCCTCCGACTCCGGTTGGGTACAGCAGGAGCTGCAGTTGATGATTAGCATGCAAAGTAGCGGCTCCGATTTCTTCTATGTGCCCATCGTGTTGGGAGAGTTCCCCGATCTGCCGTTTGTGGAGACCGTGCAAGCGGTGGACTTTGGCGACAGCCACCCGCAACGCTACCGCCAGGCCTTTCAACACCTGCTCTGTGGCCTGCAACAACAACCGCCTGGCCCGGACCCTGTCTTCGAGGGTGAACTGCGCCTGCCTAAAATTGATACCGCAGACAAGCGGCCGCTGGTACAGAGCGAACAGACCTTTGTGGAGCAGGTATTCACCAGACTGGAGACGGGGCTACCGCTGATGATTCTGGCGCAGGCGGATACCAACACCCAGATTTACGGCCGTGCTTTGCGCCAACAGGCCGAGGCCCTGTACGGGGCAGACAATGTATTTCACCTCTTTCCACCCAATAGTAGCCGCGCCGATAGCGCTGCCTATTTCGGTCGATTGGCCAGACAGTGTCACCTAGAGGGGGACATTACCGAAAGTTGGCAATGGGCGGAGGCCCTGCTGTCGCAGAAGTTGGACAGCGGTCAGGATGTTTTTTTACTGGTTACCGGGTTTGAAAACGGTCCGCAGGAATCCCGTGC
>JAPULM010000167.1 GCA_027294925.1 bacterium | reverse complement strand
CCGTAGCGAACTGAACAAGTCAATCCTCCTGATTCCCTGCATGTGCGGTGAACTCACCCAAGATCTCGTTGCCGAGGCGCTTAGAACTGTTCGGGTCCAAGATGTCACTACATGGGTGTCAGAAAATGTCGGCGAAACCATGCAATCGATACGCAGAAGAGAGCTCTCCCGTCCTCAGTCTCAGCAACCGAAAACCAAAACCGCCGAACTGTTTATTGATGCAGGATAAGGCATTCTACAGCCTAGGTCCAAGCGATGCGGTAGGACACCTGCCCTGCATTCTAGCCCCATCGCTTGCCGCACACAAGTGCCACAGTGTCCTGCACAGGTTTCGTGGCACGCCCACCTTCCTGCACGTACCTTGTAGCGCCTTGTTTTCTGTGCAATGTGCACATATTTAGCTGCATTCCAGCCAGGCGTGATGATCAAACAGCCTGTACGCTTCGGAAGAAAATTTCATCCACCCAACGTATTGGAAGTATTTGTAAATAAAGATTTTATCTTACAGAGAGGATTCGTGTGACGTGGTGCTGACCTCTGGCATGGTCTGTTTGGCATGCGACTCGCATAAGCAACGGCCAACCAATCGAGCGAGACTCAACAAAAAGAACCAACACAGAGGCCAGCACAAGCTATGGACACAGCGTGTTATATCGAACTTTGGGAGTGGCAAGGAGAGAGCTATATCATCCACGTCTATCGGCGCACTGAAGAACCCGAACGGGTTTCGTATTGGGCAGAGACCCTCTTTGCGCCGGGGGATAAGATCGTCAGCAACGGCTCCTCGATGGACGACGTCTTACACAAACACCATGCGATACTGCCAGTGGCGCTACGAGCCCGCACGGTTGTGGCGTAACGAGGAGGGTGTGCCATGAACCCAGCATCTCACCACCGGCTTTCTGACACGACCGTTCCCGACCTCCTCATCGATGAGATTAAGGACGTCTCAGCGTGGAAACGGGAAAGTCTGTTACCCGACGACTGGCGCGTTGCCGTTCCCGATGCCTGCCTGACGGAATTGGATGAGGTGGTACACGTGTTACGGCGACACCCGCAGCCGGTACAGCATCTCACTCCCGAATCCTTTTCGCTCACCGCCTGCACCAGGGTCATGGCCAAGGTACGGGCCAATTTGATGCATGGCGTTGGCTTTGCCGTGCTGGACAGGATACCAGTTGAGCGCTACAGCCCGAGCGACAACCAAGCCATCTACCTGCTGCTTGCTAGGATGCTTGGGCCGGTAGTCAGCCAGACGTGGGATGGCACGGTCCTCTACGACGTGAAAGACGCCGGAAAAGCATTAGGCTATGGGGTACGACGCTCGATCACCAATCTGGCGCAGGATTTCCATATGGATGGCGGGTGGTTACAGCTCCCTCCGGAAGTCATCGGGCTTTTCTGTCTCCAGCCGGCGCAGGAAGGTGGCATGAGTCGATGTGTGAGTTTGATGACCGTGCATAATGAGATGCGGCGTCTACATTTCCACCTCCTCACCCGACTGTACCGTCCCTTCTATTGGGACCGTCAGGCCGAGCATGGGCCAGAGGACGCCCGCTTCAGTCGGCATCCGGTGTACCGATTTGACGGCCAGTCCCTGATAGCGCGCTACTATGACGACTATGTGGTCAACGGCTACAAGCTAGCTGGCGCGTCTTTTGACCAAACAGGTAGCGACGCCCTGGCTGCCATGCGAGCCATTGTCAATGCCACCGACAATTGGGTGGAATTTCATCTTGAAAAAGGACACATCGAGTTTGTCAATAATCACCGACTGGCTCACGCACGAACCGCATTCACCGATGCGGGCGCCCTCCATCTGCGTCGCCACATGATCCGCCTGTGGAATCGGCGCCAGGGCACCCCACACCTCGAAGGCCAAGCGCGGTTCACGGCGTCCGGTGCCTCCTCAATGTCACCCGTCACATGATCGGACACCTATGGACCTGGCGATTACCATTAGTGCCGTATGCATCATTTTTTCAGCCTATCTCGTCCGCGGCATTGCCGGCTTTGGCTCTGGGCTGATCGCGGTGCCGTTGCTATCGCTGTTTTTTCCGCTAACCCAGGTGGTCCCACTGGTCGTCTTCCTCGACTACATCGGATCTGCCAGCCAGGGCCTCAAGAATCGCGAGCGCATCGCCTGGCGAGAGCAGCTTCCCCTGATTCCGTTTACGCTCATCGGTGTGGGTCTGGGGTTGTTTGTCCTCAAGGTGATGACCACGTTGGTGCTTCGTAAAACCCTCGGTGTGTTTGTCATCGCGTATGCCCTCTACCAGTGGTTGCCTGTACCTGCGCTTCAGGGTTCCCGTATCTTTGCCGTCCCATTGGGATTTCTCGGCGGCTTCGTGGGAACGCTGTTCGGTACGGGTGGACCCTTTTACGTGATCTATCTGACGCTCAGAGGACTCGACAAAACGGCATTCCGGGCCACCTTTGCCACCAACTTTCTCATCGACGGTGCCTTTCGGTTGACGGCATACGCCAGCGTTGGGTTGTTTCAGCCCGATGTCTTAATGGCTCTGCTTGCCGCCCTGCCCATTGCAGGGATTGGGTTATACGTGGGTGGCCGTATCCATACGGGTCTGAGTCAGGAACTCTTTGTGCGGTTCATTAGTTTACTGCTCGTTGCCGGTGGCTTTGGTCTCCTCATGAAAAGCTGACAGCAAGAAACCCCTAGAAGGACCTCCGGTAGGATCAGAAGTAAGGACTTAAAGCGCCCGTTCAGGTGATATTTCATGTTTCAGCATCTCCAAGCTCCATCTTACCCTGCCGGCGTGCTGCTTCAATCTCAGCTCGCTTTGCTTCCACTCCCGCTGTGAACTCCGACAAGGACATCGTCCATACAAGAGCCAACGGTCGTGGACACGGTTTCCAGCTTTCCCCGCAGGCCCGTCCCAAGCCGTCGCAGCGGACTAGGGACCTGGGACGCCCAAAGCGGGTTGTCGGAGGTCTAAAATGCCTTTTATTTGTCCTATCCTCGAAGTACGTTCCAGTCCAACACCAGCGAAGGTTTTCATTTTTACCGTACTTGAAATCGTGCAACCAGATTACGCCCCCGACGTGGTTTTCAACTAGCCAGACGAATGGGATGATGGCTTTGTCTTTGATGGCAGCGTGCCATTCATTGGGCTGTAGGCGGTTGTCTGCAAAGGCGAGGGGAGTTCCGTTTAGGCTTCATGATAGTTTTCTCAGATTGAATGTTGTGATGTGTTTCCTCTAATTTCTGTTTGAACGACAACTTAACAGGTCTGAAAACCCATCATCGCGGCATAATCTCAAGCACCACCCTAACCCCTTCATCTTCCAGGCGGAAGCTCAGATCCAAGTGTTTGGTGTTGCTGAACGGGCCACTCTCTAAAGGTTGCGAGGCCGTGGTATCCGGCAATTTAGGCTGCATGGCCGATCCGAACAAGCTACTGCGTATTTCCCGCCGCAACGGATCCCAGTGCCAGGAATCTCCGCTCATGGGTTGGGGCCGGTTGCCGTAGAATCTCTGGTGTGCCTGCATGGCCTGTTCCACGTTCGGCGCGCCGAGTAGCAGGAACGGCAGCAGCCTGGCTTGGTTCCACAGCGCTGCTTGGCGCTGGTGCTGGAGTTGG
>JAPULM010000166.1 GCA_027294925.1 bacterium | reverse complement strand
GAGAAAGCCATGGACTTTGTCCTTGGTGGCAATGTCACCTTGCATGAGGATGGCACGGCAACCGTCAAATCAGGCTCCCACACCTACCACCTTGAACCACAGTGTACCTGCCAGGATAGCCAGAACCGCTCAATATATTGCAAGCACTACCTGGCTGTCGAGTTGCTGAAACGCACGTATACGCGTATAGGCGAGCATGCCAACGGTAATGCCTACCAGACAGCCCCACAGCCACAGGAAGCGGCAAACGCCACTGCATGGCAATGTGCACAAGCTCCCAGCTCTTGCACCTTGAAATGGGCATTTAACGGCATCGAACTCATGCTCACCCTTCGAGATGCAACCGATGACGCCCTGTTTTCCCGCATCAAAAAGGTCCTGCCCAAGATCGAGGAGCGCATGGAACTTCAACGCCAGCAGCGCCAGGAACGTCAACAGGCGCAAAATGGCAATGGCGGCAACAATACCACCGCAAACACACCTGCAGTCGATGACGGTGAACCATACTGTGACTTTCACGATGTGCCACTGAAGCAGTACAGCAAAGACGGCCGCTCATGGTACTCGCACATAGACAGCGACGGCAAATGGTGCCGAGGCAAATAACCATAACCCAGGGTAGGGCTTCGGTCCTGCCCTTTGTCTCGAGAGAACACACCATGCAACTCGGTTTATTTGTAAAAGATGCCCGTACACCATATCAGCCCATTCCGATATACCGTGTCAACCTTGTGCGGGAAGCTGGCCTACATGTAGATCGGCCCCAGCTGAGAAGTTCAAGCAGCGCCAGCGATGTGCTCAGGACGTATTTAGGTGATACGGACAGGGAACATTTTGTGGTGCTGCTTGTGGACCGTAAGAATAGGCTGATCGGTATCAATACCGTGAGCATCGGCAGCTTGACAGCTTCGATTGTTCATCCACGTGAGGTTTTTAAGGCTGCGATCCTGGCCAATGCCGCCGCTGTGGTTTTAGGCCATAACCATCCAAGTGGTGATCCGCAGCCAAGCCATGAAGATAAAGCCCTCACCAAGCGCCTGGTCGACGCAGGTAAGCTGCTTGGCATCGAGATACTTGACCATGTCGTGATCGGTGATGACACATACTACTCGTTTGCAGATGAAGGCATTTTGTAAGGAGCAACACCATGAATCAAACCGAACAAATCACCTATGACCACTTCGGAAATATCATTCAGCACGCCATAACCACAGCACCAGCGGCCGCCTCATCAGTTGAAATTGCAACCGATAGCAAGGGTAACCCTAAGCCAACCGTGAAGGTGTACCACGATGACCCGGCAGAGGCAAAGCGCCTGGCTTGTGAACTATATGCGGAGATATTGGAGGCGCTACAAGCTAGCATTTAAGCACAAGCAGGGGCAGGGTTTTACGCTCTGCCCTAGCACACGTTGGAGGAACATATATGGACCCACACAAAAAGCGCATTAGAGACGTTATCAAGTTAGCTCAGTCAGTTGAACCTTTGTTGCCAGTTGCTCATGCAGGACCAGGCCGTGGCAACAAGAAAAGTGTAAAGGACCTGGCGACACAAGGTAACCGTAAACATTATTTGATGGCCAGGATTAAACGGGATCACCCGGACATCTTGCAACGTTGTCTCGATGGTGAGTTTAGCAGTGTTACGCAAGCGGCAATTGCAGCTGGAATCATCAAGAGTAGGTAACAAGCCCGATGCTGACGAAGCCTGCTGTAACCACTATAATATCAGTTCAGGGTGGTAGCGTTACCCTGGACCTAATGCAAAAGGGAAGAACCGATGGGCGTCAAGATTCGACAGATAGACGGCAAGTGGTACGTATTTATCAACCACAATGGCAAACGTAAAGCCAAGTGTGTTGGCGACAGCAAGAAGGCGGCGATGGAGGTCAAGCGCAAAATCGAGGCGAAGCTGACGCTGGGGGAGTTTGACCTGCTGGACGACAAGCCGAAAATGCCGACGTTTCAGGAATATGCTGATAAGTGGCTAGGTCAGTATGTAGCCATCGCATGCAAGCCCTCAACGCAACGTGTGGTACGGGGCATTGTACGCAACCACCTGGCCCCATTTTTTGGCACTAACGATCTACACAGCATTACGCGTACGCAGGTTAAAACGTTCATAGCGCAAAAGCACCAAAAATATAGTCGAAGATACGTCAGCATACTCGGCCGAACCCTACACACAATCTTTAGCCACGCTGTGGAAGAAGAACTTGTAGATGCGAATCCGGCCACACGCCTCGGTAAATATTTGCCCATAAAACAGTTTAACTCTGAACAGAAAATCAACTCATTTACGAGTGAGGAGCTAGCTCATTATCTAGCAACAATGCGTACGAATTATCCCCAGCACTATGTCTATTTTCTCTGCCTCGCACGCACTGGTATGAGGGAGGGAGAAGCATTAGGTCTTTTCTGGGACGACATCCAGTTTGGAAAAGACACAGACGATGCGCACCGATTTATCCACGTGCAGCGGACGTACGATGCCGCACACCAAATTTTTAACACACCGAAGACCGGTCGTAGCCGTCGCGTCGACATGTCTCAAGAACTCAGAGTCGCATTGCTTGATCTTCGAGATCGTCGATTTGATGAAGCCGTGTTGCGGGGAACCACCGCTATTCCGAAGGTGGTATTTCACGGACGACAGGGTCGGCCATCAGCCCCGTCCGGACTCTATGTAATCCACAAGCGTGTTTGTGAATGCGCTGGGCTAAGGGCGAATCGTGTTCATGATCTGCGCCATAGCTATGCAACTATCCAGCTCTATGAGCACAATACTCCGATGCAGTACGTTTCGGAACAGTTAGGCCACTCCAGCATCAAAATTACGGTTGACACATACGGGCATCCGCGTCAAGGTACAAACATCGCTCTAGCCGATCGGCTAGACTGTCAAGGTGAAAACGTGCGACTGAACGCAACCCTTGCGCAACCCAGTCCATTTATCTTTGACCTATAACTTTCAATATCAATGTATTAAGGAGGAAGCGATGAAAGCGGTACGTATTCATCAATTTGGTGGGCCGGAGGCCATGCAATATGAAGATGTCCCAACTCCAATGCCTGCTGAGGATCAGGTATTGGTTAAGCTTGCCGCCGCAGGATTGAACTATATTGATGTCTATCAACGAACGGGTTTGTATCCAAACAACTTACCCTACACACTCGGTCTCGAGGCATCAGGGTCTGTTGTCGGGGTTGGCCCGGCGGTGACGGCGTTTAAAGAAGGGGATCGCGTTGCCTACACTGGGGTGTCGGGTGCCTATGCGGAATATTCCCTAGTGCCGTCAGATCGTCTGGTTAAGATGCCGGATGGGGTTGATGTCAAAACTGGGGCTGCTGCCATGTTACAAGGCATGACGGCGCATTATCTGGCCTATACGACTTACCCGCTTAAAGCTGGGGACCGATGTGTGATTCATGCGGCGGCAGGTGGGGTCGGTCTTCTTTTGGTACAAATGGCCAAGCAATGTGGCGCGCTGGTTATTGGCACCGTGTCAACGGAGGAGAAGGCTGTTTTGGCACGGGAAGCCGGGGCTGATTATGTCATACGTTATACGCAGCAAGATTTTGAACAAGAAGTTAAGCAGTATACCGATGGCAAAGGGGTCAATGTGGTGTATGACTCGGTCGGCCAAAGCACCTTTGAAAAAAGTTTGAATTGCTTGTCGCCGCTCGGGTGTATGGTTTTGTACGGGCAGGCAAGTGGGCCAGTGGCGCCATTTGACCCGGCTATTTTGAATAACAAAGGGTCGCTGTATTTGACCCGTCCAAGCTTATTTCACTACATCCCAGATCGCCAAAGCTTGCAAGACCGGGCAGGCGATGTGTTGGGATGGATTGCATCCGGACAACTTAAGATAAGAATGGAATTCAATTTCCCCCTTGCCGAGGTGGCTGAAGCGCATCGCAGCCTTGAAGGGCGCAAAACTACGGGTAAGGTTTTGCTCATTCCTTAATTTATAAGCTGCAAAGCGGGGACTACAGGTTGTCTTTTAAGAAGACAATCTGTCGTCTCCTTTTAAGGTTGAGACCATTAGCTGTCCCCAGACATTTAGTTTGATATATGTTTATGTCCCTTCTCCCTTGCTGCGAGAAGGTTGGGATGAGGGAGAATACTCAACGGGCATTAACGACTGTCCGTGTGCTTCGATGGCGTTATGCGCTTCACAGGTCAGGAGAATACGATGCAAGCACAGAATTTTACCCTTTATGACATGATCGATCAAAATGCCGAGCGCTATGCGGATCGCCTGGCGCTAATCGACGATGCCGGGTCCTACACGTTCATGGACTTTTCACAGCGGGTTGATGCGCTCGCAGCGGGGATTGGGCAACTGTCGGTAAGCAAGGGTGACTGTATTTGTATTCTGTCACAAAATAGTACGTCGTACGTTGAGCTTTATGGCGCCTGTGCGAAGCTTGGAACGGTTGCTTACCCGATCAATTGGCGTTTGACGCCGGAGGAAATTGAACGTGTAATTGAACGAGCTAAACCGCGTATGATGATCGTCGATGAGGCTTCGTTGGACTTTGTATCGGATTGGCCGACGACAAAATCGACTATACCCTATTGGTACAAATTTGGCGATGCATCGGTGTCTGGATTTGCCCTACTGAGTAGTTTGTATCTTCCCAATCAGCATATCAAAACTGACGTTGTTAAGGCTGATGACCCATTTGCAGTGATCTCGACTGCTGCAGTTGATGTCATTCCACGCGGGGCTGTTTTGACCCATACAAACGTACTCGTTGCCAATCTGCAAAGCATGGCTTGCATGGGTCTTGGGTCTTCTGATCGTAATTTGTTATTTCTTCCCTTATATCATATTGCTGCTTTGAATTCAGCATTTTCCATTATGCATGCAGGTGGCGCTAATGTAGTGATGACCCGTTTCGATGCGCAACGGGCTGTACAACTTATTGATCAACATCAGGTCACGACGATTACCAGCTTCCCCCCGGTGCTCTCTAGCATCTTAGATGCTGCACAAATGGCGGGCAGTCGATTACCGAGTTTGACCCATGTTTCAGGTCTAGAAGGGCCCGACATCATTGAGCGCTTGCACAGTGAGACCTCAGCCCAGTTCTGGTCCGGTTTCGGACAAACTGAAACGAGTGGTTTTATTACCTTGCAGCGAGCTGCTGAAAACCCAGGCAGTGCTGGCCGAGTCACCCCGTTTAACCGCGTTAAACTGGTTGATGATTATGATCGCGACGTGCCGATTGGCACACCTGGTGAGATTTTGGTGCGGGGCCCCATGGTGTTTCAGGGCTACTATGACCAACCGGAAGAGACGGCACACACGTTTCGAGATGGATGGCACCACACTGGTGATGTCGGGCGCTTTGACCAAGCTGGATATCTCTATTATGTCAAGCGTAAAGCAGAAAAGGAGTTGATCAAGCCGGGTGGCGAGAATGTGTACCCGGCCGAGGTGGAAGCGGTCATCATGGAAATTGACCAGGTCACAGCCGTGTGTGTTTTTGGCATGGCGGATGCACAATGGGGTGAGGCGATCAAAGCGGTAGTGGAAACCGCAGCGGGAGATTCACTTAGCGAAGAACAGGTGATTTCGCATGTGGGTAGCCGCATTGCTCGGTTCAAGCGGCCGAAATCTGTCATCTTTGTCGAATCACTGCCAAAAAGTGAAGATGGTGCTGTTGATCGAGACGCGGTGAAAGGCGAATGGGGTCAGATTGCTTGAGCATAAATAACAGGGATAACCCCTCCTCACGTCGTCTTTGCCAGAAACTTGATGCCGGTTCATCCCGTGTAAACTGTGGTGCATCTAGGGCTTGCATGTCTGAAATCGACGCTTTCGTTGCGCTTCTAATAGGTAATTGTCAACATGGAGAAAATCCCCTCACTCGCCATTCCGGGTCTGGATGTTTCTCTTCCTCTATAAGCCGCACCAGCAGCTCCGACCACCCTGAGGTGAGTTTTTCTGGATGCCGCTGGCGAGTCGACGAGGCGCATTCCTAATGGCTGCTATAAGAACAAATCGTTGGTCAAGGTAGTATGCATCGTGTACCCTCCTTTATCTAGGTACCTGTGTTGTTGACTTTCCTTAAGTCCCAGCAGGGTGTTGTTCCTGGTACAAGGAGGAAGGCGCTCTGTTTGGGCACGAAGGGGTAGGTGCTTCGCTTCTGCTTCTAAGGAGACAGATGGTGACTAGGACGTGAGGCGGGAGAGGTAGAAATCTAGATCGTAATTGTATTGTTGTTGGGAAAATTCAGCGCCAATGTCGGAGCGGTTAATGTGTTTAATTAAGAGCTGCTCCCGAGCGATTATGCCAGAGTCACCAAGCGGTATTTCAATCTCCAGGATGCTGTCAAGAGCAATATTTGCGCGCCTACTGGTTTCAAATGCTAGGCCGTTCGGAGACACAGAAGTAATTGTCACATCGCAAATAGCATGGCTCGAACCAACCTCGTAAATCTTGCCTGCTAAGCATACGTTTTTGCGTTCAAACTTGCGGCGCTCGAGCGAGGTGGCAAATGGATGACCACAAGAGCATTTGATATTCACAGTTGCTTTGACGATCAATTCAATAGCCGCAGTGATGGGTTTTGTCTTGCCGCATTTAGGGCAGGTGATGTCGCCCTCTCCGTTCTTATCGAGGTGGGTGTTGGTAGTTCTCATGGAAACTCGGCGACCTAATTATGTTTGCATTAACAGTGGCAGGCGTTTATCGGTAGGGTATAGGCATCTGTACCGAATTATATACCACCCGCCAATCTGCGATAAGCTGTACAAGGGTTCTTATCGGTTGCCATGAGTGCCAACTTGAAAGCCATAACACAGCATATTGCGTGCAAGCAAAAATCGCCGGAAGAGCCCGCTTTCATCTTGTATCTATCCCATCTAAGACACCTTTTAGGTTACCCTGAGAGAAGCCGGAAGATAATGGGCTTGGCCGTGTGATTCGATTTCTCTACAATAATAAGGCTTGAAAATATCCTACCGAAGATCCCGAGGTGACGGCCGAGCCTGATGGCAGACGTCCGGGCGTGCAACACATTGCCTTTCAGGTAGACAGCTATGAAGCGCTCAAACAGGCTTATTTTGAGCTGATAAACGGGTTTGCTTTGGCTATGCGCGGTGCAGTTCTTGCGCTTGATTAAGAGCGCATGTGAATCGAGCCGTAAGCATACCTTTGCAACGGCTGCTATTGACCATGCCCTAGGTCTGTGCTTTACTGTTGCCAAATGGGTATAAGAGACACTGAATGATGTGAGGTAGCCTGCCAAAGAGCCAGGGGGTGACGTGTGGAGTTCGGAATTTTCATGGAGTTTGGAAGCCGTCGGGGTCGCACCGAACTCGATGCCTTTCGGGAAAGTTTTGCTTTGGTAGATGCTGCTGAAGCCTGGGGATTAGATGGTGCCTGGCTAGCGGAATTTCATTTCAATCCAGTCCGTTCCGTGCTCTCTTCGCCCATTGTGGTGGCGAGCGCTATCGCCTCCCGTACCAAACGTCTCCGCGTTGGCATGGCGGTCTACGTTCTGCCTTTGAATAATCCATTGCGCATCGCTGAAGAAGTCGCCACCGTCGATCACATCAGCCAAGGACGTTTTGATCTAGGAATCGGTCGCAGTGGGTTCGCTCGTTCTTATAATATTTACGGCGTGCCTTATGACGAAAGCCAGGGGCGTTTCGCCGAAACGCTCGAGATTCTCCGTATAGCATGGCAGGGCGAGCCATTCAGCTACGACGGCAATTATTTTCAAATTGACAATGCGGTGATCGCCCCGCGTCCTTATCAAAAACCTCATCCGCCTCTGCGAATGGCCGCTGTAACCCCTGAGACGTTCCCGGGCGTTGCCAAGGAAGGTTTCCCAATTTTTGTCGGCCTGCGCGGGATGGACACTGCCGAACTTCGCACCCACTTAGAAATTTATCGTAAAACCTGGCGTCAGAGCGGTCACCCCGGCGATGGCAGCGTCTACCTACGCGTACCCCTTTATGCCGCTACCAGCCAGGCTGCTGCGCTTGAGGAGCCATGCGATAGCATCACCTACTACTTTAACCGTCAGAGCAATCTGGTTGCCGATGATACGGCGCGACGTGCGGTTTCTGCCAGTGCTAGAAGAGGATTGGGTACGGTTGAACGCCTCGCCGGCCTGACCTATGACGAGATATTGCAGACCAAAGTCGCCTTCGGATCTGCGGAGGGTTTGACGGACCGTCTTAAACAGCTGCAAGAAGAGTTGGGGCTGGACGGTATTGTGGCCGAAATGAATCCAGGCGGGATGATCCCTGAAGAGCTGGTGATGCAGAGTCTGAACATCCTCACCCATCAGGTCATGCCGGCATTTAAATAACTGGACACCCCAAGGATGAGCCTGAAGCGTCCGCTTGGTGGTTGCGACGGCCGCCTTACCGTCCCGGCATACCAGCCGTCACTTGTGACAATTGCGCTGTCGGCGAGATATATTCGAGATCGGTCATGACCTCGATCAAGGCGGGTTTGTTGGCCTTCAGTGCCTCATTCAAGGCCGGTTGGAAATCGCTGTCACGCGTCACCTTGATGCCAAGCGCGCCATAGGCATTGCCCAGGGCGGCAAAATCCGGGTTGATGAAATCTGTGCCGCTTGGCCGGTTGGGGTACTGTGCCTCCTGATGCATCCTGATGGTGGCTAGGGCGTTGTTGTTATAGACCACCGTAATGATATTGACGCCGTACTGGACGGCCGTCGCCATCTCTTGTCCGGTCATCATAAAGCCGCCGTCGCCGCAGTTGGCAATGGCGACACGCTGCGGATACGCCAGCTTGGCACCGATGGCGGCCGGCACGCCATACCCCATGCATCCTACCGTCGGACCAAAGAATGTGTCAGGGGTGCTAAACTCCTGGTATTTGTGCACCCACAAGCCAAAGTTTCCTGCATCCACTGTATGAATGGTGTCTTTCGGCAAGGTGGCCTTCATGTCCATCATGATTTTTTCCATTGACACCTTACCGCTCGGACGTTCAGGTGGCGTGGCCCATGCCTGCTGTACCTGGCGGTATTCGTTGATCCAGCCTTGACGGGCCGCATTGGCGCTGGGTGCCGGGTGCTGCAAAGCGGCGCACAGGGCGAGGTTGACATCGGAGACGATTCCCATGCTAGGGCGGTGGTTTTGCCCAATAGTCTCTTCTGACGGATCAATCTGGATCAAGGTTTGTTCAGCATGTGGCAAGGTAAAGCCCACTGTGCTCTGCTGATTGAGGCGGGTGCCGATTGCCAGCACCAGCTCCGCTTCCGCCACGGCGTTGCGGGCATGATTCTGCGCGCTGCTCAGGTTGCCGATGTAATGAGGGTGATCATTCGGAAAGGCGGCCAGACGGCGATAAGTGGTAACCACCGGGATGTGGAATTTTTCGGAGAATTCAATTAATGCCTGTCTTGCCCCGGCATACTCGACGCCTGATCCTGCCAGAATAATTGGCGTCTTGGCAGCCCCGATCTGTTGCACCATTTCTTTGATCAGTTCAGGCTCCGGGTTGGAGCGGATAAGCGGATACGGATCGACGACAGGAATGTCCGCCATTTCATCCTGCATATCGCGCGGTAGTGACACCACTACCGGGCCGGGGCGCCCGCTACGGGCGAGGTGAAACGCCCGGCTCATCACAGCAGGTACACGTTGTGGATCGTTAACCTCTATCACCCATTTGGCGATGCTGCCGAAGAAATGGGTGTAATCGATCTCTTGACCTGCTTCTCGGCCGCGGGCGGCACGTGCCACCTGTCCCACCAGCAACACCAACGGGGTGGAGTCGTGACGCGCGCAGTGGACGCCGATGCTGGCGTTAGTGGCACCCGGGCCACGCGTCACTACGCAGACGCCCGGGGTACGGGTCGCCTTGGCATACGCCTCCGCCATCAGACATGCGCCGCCTTCTTGACGGTTGGTGATAAGTTGAATTTGATCGGCGTCACGTATCCCATCCAAGATGGAGGTGAAACTTTCCCCCGGAACGTTAAATACATGGCGGACGCCCTCGTTACGCAAACAATCAACAACGGCGTGTCCCCCATTCATGCGGCGTGTTGTAGGGCTCATTGGCGTTTTTCCCTCGTTGGCAAATGGTTGGTGTTGACAACGTGATGCAACTGACAGCTCGAATGCTAAGGTTTCGCTGTGGTCAAGGTCATCAAGTCGAGGTAGCTGACTGGCTTATGGCGACAAGCGCATGCCAGGAAGGGCATTAAAAAAGGATACGGGCTCACGGCTGATTTTTCAACCCGTTGTTTCGAATTAACCATGCAGGGTATATAATACGGGTCCACATCTTCGACAGAAAACCTGTAAGCGCGGAAAGGAGCATGATATGCCAAGCATATGGCGAATCTATAGCGGCGATGATGGCAAGTCGCATATTGAACAAGTGGACTTGCCCATGCAGCCGTTTGTCGATACCGAAGGGGCACATGGCGAGGGAACCCCAATGCAGAACGCGCAAGGTATTACCTTCCGTTGTGCGCCGGTGGGTTATGAGTTAAGTTGGCACTGTGCCCCGAGACGACAGTACTCGATTACCCTGTCCGGCGAATGTGAGATTGAGGTTGGCAGTGGCACAACGATAAGGGTTGGCCCGGGCGATGTCCTGTTGGCCGACGATTTGACTGGGCAGGGACATGTGACGCGTGTGGTGGGCGAGCAACAGCGCTTTTTCGCTGTCGTACCGCTAGCCGATGATGCCGGGTGACACGGAATCCTAATACATTAATGCACACTCACCTATAACGAAAATGTGCTAAGATGATCATCAGGAAGTCCCCTGAAGCATCAACCCATCTACAGTAGAAACGGGAGGGCGCAGATCATCAATGACGAACAGCAGATGAAGGTAATCCTGCAGCGGTTACGGGCACAAGCCGTGTTGCTGTGGGGTGAAGAGGACGCTGAACAACAAATGGTCGGATGGCGCGAAACAGCCGAGCAACTTGCTTTAATCAGTGCACATGACATGGCGGCTGATCTTGAACCTCGATTTTTTTAGTCTGTGCAGCGTCGTGTTGGGCGTAGAAGGTTTTCATAGGTGAAACGATGACAGCGTTACATACCCTTGGGGTTGCTGAAACAGTCAGGCTGATTCGGAAGCGTGAGATCTCTCCGGTTGACGTGGTGGAGGCTTGTTATCAGCAGATCGAAACATTAGAGCCGCAACTTGGGGCCTGGGTCACCCTCGATCAACGGCGAGCGCTGCAGGCTGCCCGGCATTGCGAGGCGCGTTTACAACAGGGTGAGGAAGCAGGTTTGTTAGCCGGACTGCCGATTGGGCTGAAGGACATATTTTACACCGCCGGTTTGCTGACTACGGCTTGTTCTAAGGTTTATGCCGACCTGGTGCCGGAATATGACGCCACCTCGGTGGTTAAACTGCGCGATGCCGGTGCAATCATGATGGGCAAAACCGTTACCACGGAATTCGCCACCGCGGACCCCTCTCCCACCCGTAGCCCTTGGCATGCCGAGCACACCCCTGGCGGTTCAAGCAGTGGTTCAGCGGTGGCTGTTGCCGCGCGTATGATACCGGCTGCTCTGGGATCACAAACTGGTGGCTCCACCCTGCGTCCGGCGGCCTATAATGGCATTGTCGGACTTAAACCAACCTATGGTCGGATTAGCCGTTATGGCGTGATTCCGGTCAGTTGGTGTTTGGATCATGTCGGCATTCTGGTGCGCAGTGTTGATGACGCCGCACTCATGCTGCAGGCCATTGCAGGTTACGATGCACAGGACCCTGGCTCTTTACAAGCTACGGTTGGCAACTACATCGAGGCGGTACAGCAGGCTGAAAAGGCACCGCGCATTGGGTTGTTGCGAGGATATTTTAATGCCCATGCCGATGCGCAGACGGTGCAACATACAGATGCCGTTGCACAACAATTGGAGCAAGCTGGCGCCTCACTAAGGGAAGTCCAGCTACCTGCGTGTTTTACCTCTGTTTTGCCGGCTCAGCGTATTATTATGAAAGTAGAAGCTGCGGCCTTCCACGCTGATTTGTTTGCCGAACGGCGGCATGACTACCGGCCGAAAATCCGCCACACGATTGAATCCGGCCTGCTTATTTCAGGGGTAGATTACCTGCGGGCACAGCGCCTGCGGCGGCGCTTTCAAGAGGAGGTGGCTGAACGGTTTGATGATCTGGATGTCCTATTGACACCAGCCACTCCCAGCCCCGCCCCACGTGATCTGACGACGACTGGCGATGCGAGTTTTCAAGCGCCGTGGACGTATGCCGGAATGCCAAGCATTGCGTTACCTAGCGGGTTGAACCAGGCAGGTATGCCACTGGGAATACAACTGATTGCAGCGCGCTGCGAAGAAGAGAAGTTGCTAGCCGCAGCCAAATGGTGTGAAGGGACGATGAATATTAGCCTGACGCCGCCGCTGTCGTAGGGTGAGCGGTGCGCAGCACTTAGCGCCCAGGCTTGGCCGTTTCGAATGATGAGATCAGTTCAGTGCCAATTTGATCCGCTAAGGGAAAGCCGCT
>JAPULM010000165.1 GCA_027294925.1 bacterium | reverse complement strand
ACTCTGTCTTCATCAGTAGAATTGATTCATTTGAATTTGTAGCGGTTAGTAAGCGTTCATGTGACGTGTACGGCTACACTCGAAAGGAATTCTTGAAGATGCAGATTTTTGATATTGAAATCGATGCATCTCTGGTTAGTGAGGTTCAAAAACAATACAGAAACGCACCTATTCGGGAAGTAATTGAAGTCTTTGGTCACAACAGGCGTAAAGATGGCACTACGTTTCCTGTGCATGTCAGATTTACCAAGATTGACAAAGAATTTGCAATGGCGAACGTGCGTGACATCACGACAGTCGAGGATCAAACGGACTTGCTGGTGTTGCGCAACCGACTAGTGTCTCGAGGTACCAGGAGAGTTGTCGAAAAAGGAAAACTGTCGAAAAGAGAGTTGGATGTTTTATCTCTGATAGGAAAAGGAAATAGCAATACTGAAGTGGCGAAAAAACTAACAATTAGTACTAAAACAGTTAGCACCTATCGGCGCCGCTTAATGCAAAAACTGGGCCTCGAAAGCAATGTCGCTTTGACACAATACGCTTCGAAGATTCAATAATGTTCTGAAGCGCGTACATAGATGGCTTCCGAAATGCTGAACCGGGCGACGGACGATAGAGTGCCATCATCCTTCCACCAATGGTCTTGCAGTTTTCCGAGGTTTTCTTGGGGGTTTTCTAGTCATTTAGCTGATCGAGATAGTCTGCCCAGGCTTGCATCATCCTTCGTCGTTCCGCTAGATGAGCCGTGCGGTTGTATGCACGACCAAGGGGGTCACGAACCTGGTGCGCCAACTGATGTTCGATAATGTCCGGGCGAAATCCGAGCACTTCGTCGAGAATCGTTCGCGCCATCGCCCTGAATCCGTGACCACTCATTTCGTCCTTAGGTATTTCCATTCGACGCAGGGCCGAGAGAATTGCGTTGTTACTCATGGGTCGCCTAGGGCTGCGTGCGCTCGGAAACACGTACTCTCGATTACGAGTCAGCGGCTGTATTTCGTTGAGGATGTGAATCGCTTGAGTAGCTAGTGGAACGATGTGTTGTGTTTCTGTCTTCGTCACGACAAAAGACCATTCAGCTGCATGTTGGTCAATGTCAGCCCACCGAGCCTTGCGCAGTTCACCGGGTCGTACAAAAACTAACGGTGCTAGGCGTAGTGCGCACTTAACCGTTAGCGTCCCCTCATAGGCATTAATTTCTCTCAAAAGCTCGCCAACGCGCTTCGGCTCCACAATCGCTGCAAGGTGCTTTTTCCTGACTGGTTCCAGTGCTCCTCTGAGGTCGGCTGCGACATCGCGTTCGGCCCTGCCTGTCACGATCGCGTATCTGAAAATTTGTCCGCAGATACTTAGGGTGCGGTGAGCGGTTTCAATCGCTCCACGCTTTTCAATCTTCCGTACAACCACAAGCAAGTCAGGGGCCGAGATAGCAGCAATCGGCTCTCTCCCCAACCAAGGGAATATGTTCTTTTCTAGACGGGCGAGTACGTTCTCAGCGTGAATCTCAGACCATCCCGATACTTGCTTGGACCACCACTCGCGCGCAATGACCTGGAATGTGTTTGCACCACTCTCCTCTCTGACCGCCTTCTCAGCCTTGCGCTTAGCGCTTGGGTCTATTCCATTGGCGACGAGTTTGCGGGCTTCGTCGCGTCTGTCTCGTGCGTCTTTAAGGTTGATGTCCGGGTACACACCGAGTGAAAGGCGCTTCTCCTTACCATCGATCCGATATTTGAAGCGCCACCACTTGCCACCGGCTGGAGAGACTTCGAGGTAGAGACCACGCTCATCGTACAAGCGTTTCGTTTTGTCCCCTGGGGCAACATTTTTCACGGCGGTGGCGCTTAGTGTCATTTGGGGGCAACTGTTTGAGAACTTCGCAAATTTCCCCAATGTTGCCCCCAAAATAGCCTGGATGTCAACGGATTGCGCTGGACTATTTTGGAACCATCAGATACAAAAAACCCCAGATTTACTGGGGTTCTAGGACTTTCTTGGATCTTATTGGACGTTGTGTTGGTGGAGGCGGCGGGAGTTGAACCCGCGTCCGTTGGCGCTCGGCTTTTGGCTCTACATGCTTAGCTTCGTCTATTAATTTAGCCCGTGAACGACCCGACGATCAGGGTGTTCTAGGCGATCCCGATTGTTTCTAACGTTTTGGCCCCGGGCGAGACCTCCACGCGATCCTGCGAACATTGCCACCGAGTTCTCATCACAGGCCCTGATCATCGGTGTAAGCGGGTTTTAGGCCGCTAGTGCGTAGTTTTCGTCGTTGGCAACTATAAAAGTTACAGCGATTGTTTTACGAGAGTCACTACCCTCTCGGCATGCACCGCAAGCTCCGCTACCCACGTCGAAGCCAAGTCGCCCCCATGTGGACTGCAAAAGCAGCGTTAGCATCCCTCTCATCTCGAGGGAACTGCGAAGTTTATCACGGATCCAATGGTCCAATTCCAACGGATTCCGTGCAACAGGCCTCATTCCGGCATAATAAACAAACCCTGCAAGAAGAGACATTGAGTTCCGATGAACCGTTGGCTGCGTCAGATCGTATACCTCTCGCTGTTTGTAGCGGTTAGTTCGTTCGCCTCGACAATTGACTCGCCTGAAGATGTGAAACGCGCCACCAACCTGATCGAACAGGGTCACTACGCACTTGCACGGACATATCTTGCACCAGCGTTAATCGACTACCGCTTGAATCCGGGCAAACGTTCCCACGCTTACTACCTGCGGGGCTACTCGTTTTACGCGGAAGATCTGTTCGTTTCGGCCAGCAAAGATTACAACCGGGCGCTCGAGTTCAACCCCGATAATCCGAGCGCTATCGCGGCACTTGCTCGACTGTACTTTCAAGGTCAAGGGGTCGACCAGGATCGCAATGTCGCCTATGAACTGTTCTTGAAAGCCGCGCGTCTCGGCCACGTTTCGGCGCAGTTCTATGTGGGTTACGCATCCCTTGGAGGTTATGGCACCGAGATGAATGTGGAGATCGCTCGCACCTGGCTTGGCAAAGCGAGCGAAAGAGGACACACGGCGGCAATGACCCACCTGGCAAAAAGTTACCGGGAAGGTGTGGCAGAAATCCCTGAGCCAGCTACGGCAAAAGTGTGGTACGAAAAAGCTTACGCCGCCGGTGCCGTCAGTGCACTGGTAGCGCTTGCCTACATGTACCAGAAAGGAGAGTTCGGTGAAGCAGATCTGACGAAGTCTATGGAACTCTTCGCGCAAGCCGCCGAGGCAGGATCGGGCCCGGGGATGGTGGGCCTGGGTCACTCTCATCTCACCGGCACCGGGGTCAACCAGAGTTACGAACGTGCCCTGGATCTTTTTCAGCAGGCGGCAGCCAAGGACACCCCTTCCAGTTTCATGAGTCTCGGGCACATGTCCGAAGTGGGTCTTGGCATGCCTAAAAACCTCGAAGACGCCAAACACTGGTATCGGCGCGGGGCTGAAACCGGTCTCGCTGCTGCACAGTTGCGACTCGCTTACCTGTTACTTGCCGATGGCAAGTTGGAAGCCCAGGCCGAGGCGCTCAACTGGTTCGATAGGGCCGTTGCACAGGATCATCCGCAAGCACACAACGACTATGCCTGGTTGTTGGCCACCAGCCGTTCAAAAGAGCTGCGCAACGGTTCATTGGCGCTTGAACATGCCACGCGCGCGGTAGCAAAAAAACGCACGGCCGCTTATCTGGATACGCTGGCAGCGGCGCACGCGGAGTTAGGGCAGTTCGCCGAGGCGATCCAATTCCAGGAGCAGGCGCTATCCTTAGTATCGGAACAACAGATCGAGCTTGCGGCGGAGCTCCAGAAACATTTAGACGCCTACCACGAAGCGAAACCCTGGCGGGAATGAAGGGTTTCTGGTAAAAAGCGCCCAATTATCAGGTAATTAGGACCATAAGCTTCAAGTGAGCATCCAACTGCAGCGTACCAAGAAGGTTTACGGAGTGATTCTCGAGATCACCGGCGATGGCGATATT
>JAPULM010000164.1 GCA_027294925.1 bacterium | reverse complement strand
GTCGATCAGACGCGCCCCCCCTAGCCGCATGAGTGCCTTATTTTGCCCCATGCGCCGGCTTTCGCCGCCGGCCAGTATTACTCCGGTTACGGCGTCTTGTGCTGCATCGTATATCACTTGCTCGGCCTCCACTGTGTCATGAATTCAGGCGATTTCCGGCAAAGAATTTCCCCCTGTCTGCCGGTCATTGTAGTGGGCTGGTAAGAGCCGTGTCAAACCGGCCATGCTGGCATAGGGTGTCAGCCGAGGCTCGAGAGTTGACGCTGATCAGGAACCACGGTAAGGTAGAGCGAAACCAATCGTTATGGCGAGCAATGGCACAGTAGGGATGGCTGTCGCATGATCCTTCACGAACTCCATACCATGCAAAATCAACATGGCTATCTGCCGGCGGTAGAGCTGCAGGCGCTTTCCCGTCAGCTACAGGTGCCATTGTATCGCCTCTACGGCGTTGCCAGTTTTTACCCCCACTTTCGCCTGCAACCGCCAGCAGTGGTCGAAATGAAGGTGTGCCGTGACTTTTCCTGTTACTTGCGCGGTGCCTCTGACCTGTACGATATCGCGCGTCTGGCCGCCGACGCCTCGCCGCTGACAGACGTGGACGTCGTGTCCACCGCCTGTCTCGGACATTGCGAAGGCGCTCCGGCCATCGCCGTCAATGATCGGCCGTATACGAAGGTGAATGCGCAACGCATCACTGCTTTGCTCGACACCATCGCCAGTGGTCGCACCTTGCGCTACCAACGTCTTGCCCCCCCCACAGTCCCTTTTATGTGCGACCCGTACAACGGCTCGCCAACGTACGAAGCACTCCGCCGTCTGCTCCAGGGTGGCGACGTTGTCGCCATGCTGGAGGAGCTTAAACAGAGTAATCTGCGTGGCATGGGCGGCGCCGGCTTTCCGGCTGGGGTGAAATGGGAGTTGGTCCGCAACACCGCTAGCGACGTAAAATACGTCATTTGCAACGCCGATGAGAGTGAGCCCGGCACGTCGAAAGACCGCTTTATCTTGCAAACGTTGCCCGATCTCGTCCTGGAAGGAATGGCGCTGGCCGCGCTCGTTGTTGGGGCGCACAAGGCGATCGTCTATATTCGGCACGAATACGCGCGCCAACGCGACATGCTGCGCAAAACGCTGCGGCAGCGCCAGGCCGAGGGTATTCTCGGCGCCAATATGCTGGGTTCCGACCGCAGCATCGAGTTCGAGATTTTTACAAGTCCGGGGGGATACATCTGTGGCGAAGAGACCGCCTTGCTGGAAGCACTCGAGGATAAACGCGCCGAACCGCGTAACAAACCGCCTTTCCCCGGCACGCACGGCCTGTTTGGCAAACCGACTCTGATCAATAACGTCGAAACCTTTGCCATGGTTCCTGGCATTTGCCTCCAGGGTGGCCAGCAGTGGGCGGCGCAAGGGCGCAACGGCGCCAGTGGGCTCAAATTTATCGCTGTGAGTGGACACGTCAAACGCCCCGGTGTGTACGAAGTGCCGTTGGGACTGAGCATCCGGGAGCTACTGTTTGAGCGTGCCGGCGGCATCCGCAACGCTCAGGCACTCAAAGCTTTTGCTCCCGGTGGTGCCTCTTCGGGTTTCTTGCCAGCGTCAATGGTCGACATTCCGCTCGACTTTCGGGCTCTGGCTGAAGCGGGCTCGATGCTCGGCTCGGGCGCCGTGGTGGCAGTGGCGGAAGGCACGTGCATGCTCGAACTGGCCCTGAATGTGGGGCGCTTTTTTCGTGATGAATCCTGCGGCAAATGCGTCCCGTGTCGGATCGGTTCGGAAAAAATCGTCGTGCTCCTCGAGGGCATTTTACAGGGTCAAGGCTCCATGGCTGATCTGGACCTCATCGAGGAGCTTGCCGATACCATGGCACTGACCTCCATATGTGGGCTGGGTCAAGCTGCTCCCAATCCCATTTTGTCGGTGATCAAATATTTCAAGGACGACATTGTTCGCTATATCACGAGGTAGTGTATGGCTGAAGCCGCCGTAACGCAGACTTTCACCGTCACCATTGATGGCGCCAAGGTTGAGGTGCAGCCCGGAACCACGCTGTACGACGCGGCCAAAAGCGCCGGTATTGATATCCCCGTGCTGTGTCATGCGCCCACTTTGCAACCGGTGGCCGTGTGTCGCCTCTGCGTCGTCGAAGTCGAGGGGGCCCGCGTGCTGCAGGCCGCCTGCATGCGTCAGGCGGAAGATGGCATGGTGGTGCAGACGCAGAGCGACAAGGTGCAGCGCTCGCGGCGCATGCTGGTCGAGCTCTTGATGTCGGACTATCCACAGGGAGGCCGTGGTCCCGGGGAGGCCAATAGTGCTCACAACGGCTACACCGGCAAACCCAACCTGCTGCTTGACCTCGCCCGGCAGCAAGGCATCACGGCCCCACGATTTCCGGCCCGTGCCTTTGACCGCGGCCGTGATCTGTCCTCCAAAGTGATTCAGGTCGATCACAACGCCTGCATCATGTGCGACTGCTGCATTCGGGCCTGTGACGATGTGCAGAACAACGAGGTCATAGGGCGCGGTGGCAAGGGTTATGCGGCTCGTATTATCTTCGATGATGACCAGCCCATGGGCGAGTCGACCTGCGTGTCGTGCGGAGAATGTATGGCAGCATGCCCCACCGGCGCCCTGACCGATATACCGCTGACTCTCCCGGTGCTTGCCGATACAGCGCTGAAGCAGGTGGATTCATTGTGTCCCTACTGCGGGGTGGG
>JAPULM010000163.1 GCA_027294925.1 bacterium | reverse complement strand
TGATCTGCATATGGACTACTCGGCCGTCGGCCCAAGCACGCATCTGGCGGCGCGCATGGAACAGCTGGCTAACCCTGGCACCATCATGCTGTCAGATGCAACCTTGCGGCTGGTGGAGGGATTTGTGTAGGTCAAGGCGCTGGGTCCGGTACCGGTTAAGGGCCTAGACGCGCCAGTGGAGGTCTTTGAACTCATGGGGGCGAGTGCGGTGCGTCGGCGCTTGCAGGCATCCGTGGCGCGGGGTCTGACCCGCTTTGTGCATTGTCATCTGGGGCTTGGCACGTTGTATAGTCAGACCGGGCAGTCAGAGCAAGCCCGTACCGAACTGTCCACAGCGATCGAGTTGTACCGAGATATGGAGATGACCTTCTGGCTGCCTCAAGCGGAGGACACGCTGTCAGAGGTGGAGAAGCGGTAATGGATTTCTATGAGGTAGTCGGACAAGTACTGTATTTTATCGCAACGTATTGGGGGCAGGTCTTGTGAGGCTCATCAACTTGGTCATAAATAGATGACTATGGTAATATGATGAGAACCAGTATGCACGTAGACATCTCAGAAGGGGAAATCCATGGCAGAGGTAGCCAAACGGATAGCGGCCAGTGAATTCAAGGCCAAGTGCCTGGCGTTGCTTGACGAAGTGGCAGAAACGGGTATGCCGTTGATCATTACCAAACGTGGCAAGCCACTTGCCACGTTGGTACCCTTTGGAGACGTGAAACCGCCGAATCTGCTCGGGAGCGTCCACTATGAGCGGGAAGAGGATCTACTGGCCCCAGTCGATGCGTCGTGGGATGCCGAGTCGTGATTATCCTCGATACGCACGTCTGGATCTGGTGGGTGAGCGAACCGGAGAAGCTCTCGACAGAAGCCCTAGCGGCGGTCAACTATAGCCGCCCTATCGGTATCTGTCCCATCAGTTGTTGGGAAATCGCTACTAAAACCGTCAACGGAAAACTCAGCCTCGATCGTCCGCTACGCATGTGGGTCCGACAAGCGTTGGCAAGACCGGGCGTGATCCTCACGGAACTCTCTGCTGACATTGCCATTCTGGCTGGGGAGTTAGGCCAACAAGCATTCCATGGCGACCCTGCCGACCGGCTTATCGTGGCCACGGCTATTGAGCATGGCGCTGAACTCGTCACCAAGGACCGCCGTATTGGTGCCTTTGCAAGCGTCCGAACAGTGTGGTAGCCTCCCCAAAAAATGAACTTTCGCCCTCCTTTTAGAGGCGCAATTTGGTAATTCAGCAAATTAAGGGAGAACAAATGACCACCGCCTACAACATCTGCCTAGAAACCGCTGGTTGGGGCGTCTGGCACAGCCCGGACGCGGGAACCTCGTGGACGCGTCATCGAGCGCCCTTTCCACTTAATAGCCGGATGCAAGCGGTCGACAGTGGGAGCGATGCTCGGTGGATATCGCCTCGACGTGTAGTATCGGCACCCCATTTATGACCCGTATCATGGTAGATGCGGACGATCATCACACCGTATGGGCAGGGGTCGAGATTGATGGCGTCTTCCGCAGCTTGGATGGCGGTGACACCTGGGCCCACGTCGAAAACGGCCTGGTAAACATGCTGCCCGATCTAACGGATTGCTTGACAAGCGAGTAGCAATATGAAACAATCGCGGCCACAGACATCACCCGTAGGCCTATTTGATAAAATTTATACCCGCCTTTCAAATGGTAACCAAACAGACCCTATCTAAACCGAAAGCCTGTACATATCTTTACTTGCCCAGGAAAAGACCGTGTGCAAGTCATTAACCCAAGCTTCAAGCTGGTGGAACTAGCTTGATAAGGAGGACCTTAAGCAATGGATTTTGGATTCAGCGACGAGCAGGAAATGTTACGTCAGACAGCCCGCTCGTTTCTTGAAGAAAATTGCCCGACAACCGTTGTTCGACAACTGATGGAAGACGATAAGGGTTACGATCCGAATTTATGGAAACAGATGGCCGACTTAGGTTGGCTCGGCTTGGCGTTTCCGGAAGAATATGGCGGACAAGGACTCGGCTTTGTCGATCTAACCGTCATTCTTGAAGAAATGGGAGCAGCCCTACTACCATCGCCATTTCTTTCATCAATTCTCTTAGCCGGACAGACCATCTTAATTGGCGGTTCAGAAGAACAAAAACAAACCTATATCCCAAAGATTGCTGATGGCTCTCTGATCGTGACCCTGGCGATGACCGAGCCATCTGGTCGCTTCGATGCTGAAGGCATTGCCGACGTAATCGCCACCCCCGACGACGATGGCTTCTCGATCTCCGGCACTAAACTCTTCGTACCCGACGCGCACGTGGCTGATCTGATGGTAGTCGCCACCCGCACCAAAGACGCCGGCGACGAGAGCTTTGGCATCTCTCTATTTCTCGTTGACAGCAACAGCCCTGGCGTCTCCACCACGCTACTCAAAACAATGGATCAAACCCGCAAACAATGCGAGGTCGTATTTGACAACGTCAAAGTGGGCCGTGATCGTTTGCTCGGCATGGCGGATATGGGCTGGCCCATTCTACATAAGGTACTCAGTATTGCGACCGTCGCCCTATGTGCTGAGATGGTCGGTGGCGCCCAACGCGTCCTTGACATCAGTGTTGCCTATGCCAAGGAACGCGTGCAGTTTGGCCGCCCAATCGGTAGTTTCCAAGCGGTGAAACATAAATGTGCTGAGATGATGCTACAAGTTGAGTCTGCCAAGTCAGCGGCCTATTATGCGGCTTGGGCAGTGGATGAAGATGCGCCTGAAGCACCGCTCGCCGTATCAATGGCCAAGGCTTACTGCAGCGATGCATTCCGCAATACAGCTGGCGAAGGCATCCAGGTACACGGTGGTATCGGTTTTACCTGGGAGCATGATATGCATCTCTACTTCAAACGGGCAAAGTATGCCGAATTCACCTTTGGAGACGCTACCTACCACCGTGAACTCGTAGCTCAAGAGCTGCATCTGTAAAAATGGTGGCAGTAAGCCGGCTCAATAAAATGACCAAGGTACATTACGACGCCTTTGCAGACAAGGAAATTCGGGGTGTTGCAGTATATCCTGCAAACGGTCGCTGAGCGCCTCCATCTCCGCCTGCATCAAAACACCGTTAAGTTTGCGTGCCATTTTCTGCTGCGTTTTAAGTTCTGTATATACCCGCCGGATATCTGTTAACAAGTCCGCCGGGATGGGCTCACCACCAAAGTCCCAGATGACAGTACGAAGCTTAGGATGCGGATGAAAGGTGAGGCCGTGATCAATGCCCCATATATGTCCGTCTTCGCCTTTTAGACAGTGCCCTGCCTTACGATCGGTGTTATTGGCCACCATATCAAACACCGCCATCCGTTGCACCTCACCCACATACTCTTGCCGCAAAGCAAAATAGTCTGCGTCTTCTTCGCGATGGTGAATATACAATTGTACCGAACCTGTGCCATTTGGTCCTTCACGGATAACGGTCGGCGGTACGAGCTGCCACCCCAATGCCTCGCTGAGTAAAAACGACGCATACTCGCGTTTATGCAGCGTTCCATCAGGAAAATCCCACAACGGCGTCTCTCCCCGGCGCGGTTTGTACACACCGAGCAGAGGCGCTGACTCCCCAACATCCATGCTTACCAGAAAGGTATAATTAGAGCCCCACGGTATCAGGCCGCATTCCAAAATACGGCCATGGCGTATCAATTTACTAAGCTCTGCCGTGGTATGCGTTCGATGATCAGCAACAAAAAAATGTCGCGACTCAGGAGGAAATCGTCTATCGAGCAATGCGCTAACTCCTATCCATCACGCTATTCTGACTCAGCATAGATCGCTTCAGCTCTCGCAACTGCCGTTCCACTAGGGTGCTGCTGGCCCAGACGCGCCAATATGCGCTCGAAAGCGTGTAACGCATGCAGAATGTTACGCGGCGTGGCCGTGATACCCATGTGCCCAATGCGCACCGCATACTCACGATAATCGCCAAGCCCTGGCAACGTTGCCAGCCCATGATCTTGACGGAAGTGGCGCAGAAACACATCAGACCTCACCCCATCCGGCAAGCGCACACAGGTTACCGTTGGCGAAGCAACGTCTGGGTGGGCAAGCGGCTGCAGCCCTAGCGCCTTTACCCCTTCTCGGAAAGCTCTTGCGTTTAGCTGATGGCGCTCAAAACGTGTCGCTAAGCCTTCTTCAAGCACCATCACCAATGCCTCATGCAACGCATAGAATAGATGCGGGGCCGTAAATACCCCTTGCGGGCGGCGCATCGTACGTCCACCTGTCGCGCTAGAGTCGGCTACTGCCTTCCAAGCCAGCAAATTTCCGAACACCGTTCCACACGGCGTTTGGCGGTTTTCCATCACCCCCCAGGCTCGCTCGCTCACTGCCACATAGGCATGCCCGATGGGTGCACCAACCGCTTTATGATTGCATCCAATAGCCAGATCAACATCCCACTCATCCATCGGCAGATCCGCACCAGCCAAAGACGAAATCGCATCGAGCAGAAACAAGGCGCCGTGCTCATGCGCTAACCGCGCCACCTCGCCGGCAACTTGATAGAGAGCACCGGTTGACGTTTCGTTATGGACCATCGTCACTAGCTTGTAGGTCCCACTCGACAGCTTTTGCTCAAACGCCTCCAGGTCAATGGGCTCACCCCATGGCGAATTAAACCCCTCTCCTTTGCCGCCAATCCCATCGACAACGCGCACCGCGAGACTGCCAAATTGTCCGGCCACAATGGTCAAGCTCCGTTCACCGGGTTCAACAACACTAGTGATCGCACTCTCCACACCACTACGACCTGAGCCCGGTATAGGTATCACCTGATTCGTCGTCTGAAAAACCTGGGCTAACATGTCGAGTGTTCGCTCATAAAATTCTTGAAACTCATCAAAGACAGGGCAAATTGCCGGCTGCATCATTGCCCGTAGCACTCGATCAGAAATCTCATTCGGACCCGGACACATCAGAATATCTTCAGTCTGCATCATTTCCTCCGATCTCAACAGGGACCATACGCGTCACTTGCAAGCACAATCAAGACAGCCGCTCACGTCAGCAAAGGATAACAAAGTTGACCGCACCGAATCAATAGTTTGTCCCAAGCAAAAGGCAAAGCTAGCCATCCCCTCCCCTCACTGTATGCCTTACGCCGCGACGCATGGCGCCTATTCAACAGGGCAATCGCATACGCCGACCTCCCCTCATCTGCCTTAAAAGCTATCATATCGCGAAGCATCAACTTTGCAAATAGCAATATCAACCAAAACGCATGCATCCTGGAAGCAAATAGCCAATTTTTATATACTCTTGAGGCAAAGGGCCTCTCGGCACAACCGGCTGTTTCTTGGTCAACACTATTTGATTCGCATACGTCAAGCAAAGCAGAAGGTAAATTAAGATGCCAGTCAAGATTCAGCATTACCGTGATATGGGCGAGTTCGAGTATGGCGTCGCCGTTCAGGTGGCGCCCCTCATCCGCCGGCTCATCTGTAAAAATCCAATGCCGTTCACCTACAAAGGCACCGGCACCTACATCGTCGGAACAGGCAAGGTTGCGGTCATCGACCCTGGCCCCTCTCTGTCGTCCCACGCCGATGATGTTTTAACTGCGCTTGGACCTGACGAGGAAGTGAGCCACATTCTCATTACCCACACCCACAGCGACCACTCCGCCTTAACCGCTCGTCTGCAAGAGCTGACCGGTGCGCTTTCGTATGGCTTCGGACCGCATGGGCAGGTACGCGACTTCGATCCTGACGACAAGGTCGACTTCTCAGACCACTTCACTACCGAAGAGAAGGCACAATTCGACAAAGAGTGGGATGATTTGCCGGATGAGATCAAACGAGAGGGCCCCGATCTCAACTTCACGCCTGACGTACGCGTGGCCGATAGCGATGTTATCCATGGCGATGGATGGACATTGAGCGCCATCCATACGCCAGGCCACTGCTCAAACCACATCTGCTACCACTTGGCTGAAGAAAACGCGCTGTTCTCCGGCGACCATGTAATGGGCTGGGCCACCAGCGTGGTGGGACCACCAGACGGATCCATGCAGGACTATCTCGCCTCGCTTCGCAAGCTCCTGCCTCGCAGCGACACCCGTTACTGGCCAACCCACGGCCCGCCTATTACCGACCCACGCACCTATGTACAATCGTTTATCGAGCACCGTGAGGATCGTGAAGATCAGATCATCGCCTACCTACGACATGGTCCAAAGCAGATTGCCGACTTCGTACCTGCAATGTATGCTGGCTATGACAAGCGCCTTTGGTACCCAGCAGCCAATTCGGTGCACGCGCACATGTTGCATCTGGTGGAGACCGAACGGGCTCGCGTGATCGACGGCGGCGAGCCGAAGCTCACCGCTACGTACGCATTGACAAGGGATTGGTGATTTGCCACTCGCCCTTCCTTCCTTGAAACGGCTACTTTTAAGAGAGAAGCATGATGAAAAGCACACTGGTATTTTTCCTATTAGCAGGCTTACTGTCCTCTGTTTCAAACGCCGCAGCAGAAAAAACTGTATTGGCGGGCGGGTGTTTCTGGTGTATGGAAGCAGATTTTGAAAAACTTGAAGGTGTAATAGATGTGGTCTCTGGGTTTACGGGTGGAACGGTAGAAAATCCGACTTACAACGGCAACCATAAAGGTCATTATGAAGCCGTTGAAATCACCTATGACCCAGAAAAAGTCAGTTACAAAGACCTCCTAGATCATTTTTGGGTTAATGTCGATCCATTCGATGCACGAGGACAGTTTTGTGATAAAGGTCATAGCTATTTAAGTGCGATTTTTGTCGCAAATGAAAAAGAGAAGGAATTGGCTCAACAGTCTCGCAAGAAAGTTATTGAGCAATTCCCCAATAAAAAGGTTATTACCCCGATTTTACATACATCGACCTTTTACCCCATTAAAGATAGAGAAAGTTACCATCAAGATTTTTATAAAAAAAGTCCTATTCGCTACAAACTGTATCGCTGGAATTGTGGTCGTGATCAACGATTGAAAGCCATTTGGGGAGATAAGGCAACGCATTGACAAGCATTCATGCGAAAATTTATGGTTTCGCCCTGCAAGGCAAGCTCCTACTGGCTTTGGAAACCCTAGAATCG
>JAPULM010000162.1 GCA_027294925.1 bacterium | reverse complement strand
TGCATAGGTCTGGGACAGAAACACCCGCAAGAGAACTGCGAACTGCACGATGAAGCTCAATACCATAGCCAGAGCCGCACCCTTGAGGCCCAAGGCCGGGACGCCGAATTTTCCAAAGATCAAAGCGTAGGCGAAAATAATGTTGGCAATATTGGCAATAACCGCGGCGACAAGCGGGACCTTGGGCTTATGCAGCCCGTAAAAGAATCCACTCAACGCACCTATCGCAACCGAAAAGCCTATGCCCCACAGCCGAACGCGGAAGTAGATGACCTCGAGATCTACAATGTCCGGCTCATGGCCGAACAGCGAAAAAAAGTGCGGCGCCAGCGGCCACAGTGAGAAGGCCAGCACACCAACGACGAGACTCAAGTAGAGCCCCTGCCAGGCAAAGGCCGAACCTTCGTCAGGCTTACCACGGCCTAACGCTTGTGCGGCGAAGGTGCTGACACACTGCGTAATGCCCAGCGGGAGGGCCGTCAGTGTATAGGCAATGACTCCGGCCGGCATGGCTGCGGCAAGCTCAGCCGTCCCCACCCGCGCAACCATCCAAGTGTCAACAAAGCCGATGACCGTGAATGAAGCCATTGAGGCGATGATGGGCAAGGCCAGATGGAGAATTTCCTTGAGTCCGGATCGGGTAGGGAAGAACATATGTGATAGTTTGCACAGCCCAGCGGTTTTGTGTACGCACAGAGGGAACAATACTCTACGTGAGATGAAAGTGTGTATGGCAGATCAATTTGACCTCATTATTATCGGCGGTGGGATCATCGGACTCGCGACCGCCCTGGAAACCACCCAACAGTATCCACACATCAAACTCGGAATTGTTGAAAAAGAAGCGCGCTTGGCCGCTCACCAAACCGGCCATAACAGCGGCGTTATTCATTCAGGCATTTATTATAAGCCAGGATCGCTTAAGGCCCAGACCTGTGTCACTGGGGCGAAGCTGTTGACCGAATTTTGTAACCAACACGATATCCCTTATGAACAGTGTGGGAAAGTAGTGGTGGCAACGTCACAAGACGAACTGCCGCGCCTTGAAGAACTCCATCGGCGTGGCACGGCCAACGGCGTTGAGGGACTGGAAATGATCGGGCCCGAGCGGCTGCGAGAACGCGAGCCCCACGCGGCAGGCATACAGGCGCTGTATGTCCCGAAAACGGGGATTATCGACTTTGTCCGTGTTGCGGAAATGTATGCCACATTGATCCAAGAAGGTGAAGGAGAAATAAAGCTTGCACATACCGTGCAGCGGATTGTGTCTGCCGACGGTCATCTCGTACTGGAGACTTCAGCTGGAGCGGTGCATACACATGCTGTGATTAATTGCGGCGGCCTGCAGTGTGACCGTCTCGCACGGATGGCAGGCGTCGATCCTGAACTCCAAATTGTGCCGTTCCGAGGCGAGTACTATACTATCGCAGCGCATAAACACTATCTGGTCAATAATCTGATCTACCCGGTTCCCGATCCGGCCTTTCCCTTTCTGGGCGTACACTTTACGCGGACGATGAGTGGGGCAATGGAAGCCGGTCCCAACGCCGTCCTGGCTTTTGCCCGGGAAGGGTACCAGTGGGCGGACATGGTTCCCCAAGAGCTGTGGGAAACACTGCGTTTCCCCGGATTTCGGACGATAGCGCGAAAATACTGGCAGACGGGCCTGGGAGAAATCTACCGCTCTTTCAATAAAAGGGCCTTTCTTCGCGCTCTGCAGCGCTTGGTGCCCGAACTCACGGCAGACGATTTACTTCCTGGCGGAAGCGGAGTCCGAGCCCAGGCGGTCTCGACCAGCGGTACGCTGGTCGACGACTTTGTGATTACCGATTCGCCCCGCGCTCTGCATGTCCTGAATGCTCCTTCGCCTGGCGCAACAGCCTCTCTTGCTATCGGACGGCAAATTGTCGAGCGAGCTGCCCTGGCCTTCTCTTGGGGCGCATAGCTGGCCCCAAGAGAAGGATCATCATAAGGGGTATCATGCGGTAGGAGAGACAAAATTTGTCAAAAATGAATAAACCGGATAGTATGCCCGCGCTTAGAGGAACTGATGTTCATAGTCCTCATCCCTTCCGCTCATTTCACAAAGACCCTCCGCTCCCTCTCCGTCCAAAAAAAGAACAATAAATACAATCGCTTGCGAGTCAGTACGATGGAGCGCGTTGGAAACCTTTTCGTTCGCGCAATAACGCAGTCTGGGGTGAGAGCCAGCCATCACCGGCTAGGGGGGAAACGGTAGATGTTTAGTCGAGTTTTTATTGGCATCGGGTCTAATCTGGGCAAGCGCCGGGAGCATTATCAGAAGGCGTTAGATCTGATGGAGGACTTGCCCAATACGCATATCGCGAAGTGCTCCTCTTTGTACGAAAGTGAACCCATCGGGGATGCCAAGAACTGGTATCTCAATGGGGTGGTCGAGCTTGAGACGAATTTTGACCCACACAAGCTACTGAGTCGGCTGCAGAGGATTGAGCAAACGATGGGGCGAAAGAAAACTGCCCAAACAAAAAAATGGGCCTCCCGAAAGATTGACCTCGATATCTTACTTTTTGACAATTATGTTGTAGACGACGAAAAGCTCAAGATTCCCCATCCTGAAATGCATCAACGCCGCTTTGTCCTTTTGCCCCTATCGGAACTTGCCCCCCAGTTTACTCACCCTCACCTTGGTTCAACTATCTGTCAATTACTTGCCGCTGTGCAAGATGACAAACGGGTCGTTCTCTTGCGGCCAAACGGCTAAGAAGCTGATGTAAAACCTCCTACCTTGGGATTGCGGTTAAACACGGTGTTAGTGTTGCTCCTCTCTGAGAGCTGTCTCGATGCGTGGAGCGAACTGTTGCAGAGTTTGGACGTAGGTTCGAAAAGTACTCAGGTCTCCTGAGATAATGCGCAGCCGATCAGTTTCGTTGACGATCCTCTCATAGATATCGAGGAACTGGCTAAAGATGGAGAGGGACCGGCGATCTGGATAGCGTTGGGCAATGATACGAACAAAGTCTCGGGCGCGCTCAAGTGGGTAGAAAAACTCGGTCATCATTGTCGGAGTCATCGTTTCGTTGTCCTCTACTAAGCGGCTCATCTTGTCTGTCATGGCGAGCAGCAGTTCGACATGGGTGTGCATGAGTTTCTCATACTTGAGCCAATAACATCCCCCCAGACTACACAGGAGAACAAGGCTGCAGAGCACAACTCTTCGCCTCGTCTGTTTCCGCAGACGGGGCTGGGCTTGACGATCACAAAACCGGCAGCCTAACATGATAAAGAAAGAGCGTTTATGGTCACGGTTCCCCACCGAGAGAGAGTCTCTCGATAGGGGGTGAACACGTAGGTGATCTTCCATGTTCCATCTTCCTTCCATCTATTTTGAGCGTCTGCTCGAAAATTCTCTTGACATTGTGATTGCCGTCGATCATCGAGGACAAATCATCTTTTACAATGACGGGGCGAGAAAGACTCTT
>JAPULM010000161.1 GCA_027294925.1 bacterium | reverse complement strand
CCCATCCAGATATGGCAGACCTTTTTTCCAATAATCGGGATTGCGTTCGACTTCCAAATACGAACCGCGCACGATTTTTTTCATCTTGAAAGGACCGGTGCCCATGGTATGTTTCTGGTACCAGTTGGGATCCTTGTCAAGACGCGCCTTTGAAAAAATAAAATTGTACGGTAGAGCCACCAACGGAATGAACGACGCGGCTGGATAATGCAAGGTAAAGACGATGGTATCGCGGTCAGGCGCTTCGATGCTTTTGACCATCTGGTACGTACTGCGCCGGGCGCTCACCACACCCTTGCCCGGAAAAACGATTTTATCCCAGCTGGCTTTCACGTCCGCCGAGGTCATTTCCGTTCCATCGTGAAACTTTATCCCACGGTGCAGCTTGAACGTCACGATGTTGCCGTCTTCCGACCGTGTCCAGGACTTGGCCACGTCACCAATAATTTTAGGGTAACCATGCGGATCAAATTTGATCAAGGTGTTATAGACGTTACCCATGGGAATCATCACCTTGAAAGTCGTCTCCCGGTGCATATCCAGACTAGGCGGATCACCGGCGATTGCTACCTTCATCACTCCGCCATAGACTGGTTTTTCCTCAGCTATGACAGGTGACAGGCCAAGCCACAAACCAAGCATGAGTAGGCCAATCAATCCTACCAATGCTTTCTTCAACATTCCTTGCATCTCTCTCCTCCTTTTCGTGGGCCACTTGTTGCGCAACAACGAAGCGATAACGGCCCCATTAGCGGTTGACGACACACTTGTTTGCTATGCCGCTGTTGATCTGCAAGTGGCAGTCACGCTTGCAATCATTCGTCTCTAGCGCAGTTTTGAGTGGTAGATAGTAACTCAGGCGCAAACGATCGGCATACGCAAACAGAGACATGCTTGATAGCATACTTGTTGGATGTAGGTCAAGCTAAACCGGATGTTAAAATCTTTCCACAAACCCGTTGAGCCATCATGCGGCACGATGTAAATCGTACAAAAAAACATCCTTTCATTTCCTCACGCATTAAGGTATCTCTATGGGTGACGGATTACCAACGGCATCGGTGTGACGCGGCGACGCAGCTGCATCACGGAGCAGGGAGAGTACAGTCCCGCCCTATCCGGGGCGTCATTGGGAGAACAACATGGCAAAGCAAGGGTTTAAGGTAATGGACAGTGACATCCACGTGATGGAGCCGAAAGATCTGTGGCTCAATTACATCGAACCGGCTTTCAAAGACAAAGCGCCACAAGTGCTGGAATCAGAGAACGGTCCCGGTACGGGAACGTGGCAGTTTATGGGGAAATCCTTTCCCGCTTTTTCCGATCATGCCGACCGTCAGCGTACGGCCCAAATTCGCCGTGATAAAGCCAGAGTACGGCATCTCAAAACGGGCCGCTATCAGGACCCAGCCGAAGACCTACCGGGCGATAATCCACATTCAATGTTACAAGCGATGAATCGTGAGGGCATCGACGTATCAATTATCTTCCGCACCCTGGCTTCTCACGTCATCGGCGTTGATGACTTGGAGCCGGAATTATCGGCGGCTGTCTGCCGGGCGTTCAATAATTGGCTACACGATTTCTGTAAGACCAACCCCGAGCGCTTAAAATTGGCTGCCTTAATGCCCATGCATGACGTGCAGCTAGCCGTGCAGGAAGCTCGTAGAAGTGTTGAAGAACTTGGCGCCTTGACGCTCATTTTGTCCAACCATCCGGTCAACCAAAGACCCTGGTACGATCGTTACTACGACCCATTATGGGCCGCAGCCGAGCGTCTGCAGGTGCCCGTTTCATTCCACGGTATTCAGATGGCCTATCAGGACCATATCAGTCGTCGATATATGGACAATTTTGCTTTGGCGCATGCAGCCGCCCACCCCATTGAGCTGATGCTGGCTCTGGGCAGCCTGTTGACCGGCGGCGTGTTTGAGCGCTTTCCGAAGCTGAAGGCTGCTTTTCTCGAGGGAAGTTGTAGTTGGGTGCCCTGGTGGCTATGGGTCCTAGACGAACGGGTGGAGAAATTCGGCGATGACGAGAAATTCCCGCTCAGCATGGCACCAAGCGACTATTTTAAGCGTCAATGTTATGTATCGGTAGAACCCGATGAAGCGGTCCTTAAGTACACCATCGACGCCATGGGTGACGACAATATAGTGATTTCCTCAGACTGGCCACACGACGACTCATCTTATCCGCTGGCCATTGACACCTTCTTAGAGATCGATGGGGTGAGTGATGACAGCAAACGCAAAATCTTGTGGGACAACTGTGCGCGTCTTTACGGCTTGAGCTAACGTACTGCGTACGACAATTCTCCCCATCCCACCTTCTTCCCTTAGCGGGAAAAAGTGCGATGGGGAGAGGGGTTAAGAAACCGATAGAAGGCGATGCAAGACAACTACTTCTTTGCCATCCACACATCCTCAAGGCGGCGGTTCATCCAGTGGCTGTGATGCGGCTCATAATTCTTAATGCGCGAGGAACGCACCTCGATACGTGTCCACCACAGGCCCGGAATCCAGTGCGCTTTTTTGAGCACTTCTTTTTGCAGATCCCAGACTAAGCGCTGACGCTTGCTCACGTCGAGTTCGACTTTTTGCTTGTCGAATAGCTCGTCGACCACGGGGTCACTGAAACGGCCCCAGTTTTGTGTTGAGCCGGATGTGTTGCGCTCCATGATCTCGTCCGGATCCCCCGCACCGGCCGAGTTATAGGGGTCAACCATCAAGGCAAAATCCCGCGTGCGACGGCTCTTGCTCCAGGTCGCACTTTCTAATAACCGATGCTCTGCCTCTACCCCAATCTTTTTCCAGGCTGAAATCAGATACACCCCGAAATCGATATAGGGTAGTTTCACCGAACGGTTGCTCAAGACTGTCTTGAAGCCGTTAGGATAGCCCGCCTCGGCTAAGAGCCGTTTTGCCTAAGCAAGACTCTTTGCATGGTCCTTGCCAAATCCCGGCAGTGCCTGCAACTCCTCTGGCGGAATCCCCCATGGCGAGTCAGGGTGGCCCATTGCACCGACAGTCTGCAACCCGGTCAGGGGAGCGAGCACCTTGGCCATGTCGTAGCGATCGAGGGCCAAGGTGAGGGCTTTACGCACCCGTTCGTCATCAAAAGGTTTCACGTCGTGATTAACAGCCACGCCCCAGTGGATGATAGCATTGGGATAACGGACCGTGATCCGATCACCCAACTGTTTTTTAATCGCCTCAACTTCGGCAGGCGGGAAGCCACGAAACTCAACGTCCGTGCGCCCCGACCGCACCGATTTGGCTCGCGCCGACAGATCCTTGATCATGAAATACTTGGCGCCATCAAGATAGGGATATTGCTTACGAAAATAATCGGGGTTGCGTTCAACCTCAAGATAAGAGCCCCGCACCCAGTTCTTGAGCTTAAAGGGACCGGTGCCCATGGTGTTTCGCTTGTACCAATTCATATCTTTATCGAGATATTTTTTGGAATACACCAGATTCGCAGGGTGGGCCATAAAGGACAGAAACGACCCCGACGGGTAGTGCAGGCCGAAAACCACCGTGTAACGCGCCGGCGCCTCAATGCTTTTGATCATCTTATACCAGCTCTTACGGGTACTGACGGTACCCTTGGGCGGTGAGATAATCTTGTCAAAGGTCGCCTTTATATCCGCAGATGTCAGCTCACTGCCGTCATGGAATTTCACCCCTTGGTACAACTTGAAAGTGTAGGTCATGCCATCATCAGAGGCCTGCCAGGATTTCGCCAAATCGCCAATAATTTTGGGATATCCGTGCGGATCAAATTCCAGCAGGGTATTGTAAACCGTGGACATGGGAATGAGGACTTTAAAGGTCTGCTCCTGGTGCATATCCAGGGTTGGCGGGTCGCCCGCAATGGCGACTCTTAACACCCCTCCATATTCGGCTTTTTCATCCGCACTAGCGGAAGGTGAGAGGCCAAAACCTAAAAGCAACACGACAGCGAGAGAAACCACTTTGATCATCAGACCACGCATTTCCGTCCTCCTCGTTGTTGTCCACACCGAAGTATCGAATGTCGTTAAAACTGATGACCTCATCCGACCATTCGGTGCTCATCATGGAAAACCACAGCTGAACCGTACAGCGAGAGCATCGCGTTTGGACAGAGCGCTTAAGATGTAGGCATGCGAGCGTGCTAAGATAGCAATCACGGGGGTAGCTGGCAGTCGTGCTTTGAGCGTTCGGTAGAAAACAGCGCATCGAGAGTTTGTCAAAAGAGTGGCATGTGTTTTATCATACCTAGCTGACGAGTGTCAACACAAAACAATCGTGTTAATATTTTTAATCCGTTGCGGGCTGAACTGAGAATTGATTGGTGACAGCGCTTATGCTTTAGGACGTCCAACATGCTTTATAGCAAAACCCTGCAGAGCATTGAGAAAGGGTTGCGGCACATTATTGCCTTTTGCATTCTTCTTGCCCTTTTGTCAACCGGATGCAACGATCAACCCACGCAGCCGGAATCACCCAGCCACAGCGCCATCCCACAAGGGAATTCACAACATAAGCCATTGAACCATGCGGTGGTGCGTTTTACCGATGTCACCGCGCCTGCGGGGATAACGTTTCGCCATGAAGCTGGGGCAAGCGGCCGTAAATGGTATCCTGAAACCATCGGAGCAGGGGGCGGATTTTTCGATTACGATGGCGACTCAAAGCTAGATATTTTACTCATCAATGGCCGCCAATGGCCGCTAGAGCGTCAACCACCCGAACCCACCATGCAGTTGTTCCGCAATCAGGGTGATGGCACTTTTGTCGATGTGACCCAGCTAAGCAACCTCAACCTTCCCATCTATGGCATGGGCATGGCAGCCGCTGACTATGATAATGACGGTGACCAAGACCTGCTGGTGACAAGCTATCAACAAACCGTTTTGTTTCGCAACGAAGGCAATGGCTCCTTTACCAATGTGACGCCAGAGAGCGGCATTGTGCAAGGATTATGGAGTACCGCAGCGGTCTTTGTGGATGTTGACCGCGATGGGTTGCTCGACCTGTTTATTGGGCATTATGTGGATTGGGACCCGAGTAAAGAAAGCAACCTTGACTGTACCTACGGGACGCCGAAGAAGGACTACTGCGCCGTGAAATTTTTCCAAGGTCAAGGACTGAGGCTGTACCGCAACCTTGGGCATGGGCGATTCCAGGATGTCACCGTACAAAGCGGCGTTGCAGCTCCGCAGGCGCGGGTGCTTGGTTTAACCGTCACCGATTACAATCAAGACGGTTGGCCCGACCTGTTAGTGGCGAATGATTTAACCCCGAGCTTGTTTTTTGCCAATCAGGGTGACGGCACCTTTGAAGAAATCGGTGTACAATCCGGTTTCGTACTCGATGAAGGCGGCGTCGCCTTTGCCGGCATGGGGATTGACACGACGTACCTTAACAATGACGACCAGTTATGTGTGGCGATTGGTAATTTCGCCGGCCAGCCCACCACGTTACATTGTCAAGCGCGCATTAATGATACCTATCAGCCCAATGTATTCATCGAACAATCGCACCGGCGCGGCCTGGCCCGTCCGACCCTGCGCATGGTCACCTTTGGTTTGTTTTTCTTCGACGTCGACCTCGATGGCTGGGAAGATTTGTTTTTGGCTAACGGTCATGTGGTTGACGAGGAACATCTCCGTAACGTTCCATATGCACAGCGGCCACAGCTCTTTCAGAATGATCGTCACGGTTCTTTTAACGAGGTAGCGCCTGTTCCCAACACCGGTTTAGATATTCACGTCATCGGCCGGGGAGCAGCCTATGGCGATTACGATAACGACGGCGATCTGGATCTACTGCTGACCACCAATCAATCCAAAGCTTATCTGTTACGTAACGATACGCCACGGCCTGGTCACTTCTTACGCGTTGTCACGGTGGGAAGCCGGAGTAATCGTAACGGCATTGGCGCCAGGCTACGCTTGAAAACCAATACAAGACAAATGACTCGCATGGTGCGCACGGGATCCAGTTACTTATCACAGAGTGAAATAGCAATAACGTTTGGTTTAGCCCCGTCCGAACAGATCGAACAGCTCATCATTGCATGGCCATCGGGTGTCGTCGATATCTTTCACCCCAAAGCATTAGACACCACCTTCACCGCCCACGAAGGCACGGCTCAGATGCAAGCCCTGCCCAGGGCACCAAGTCAAGCAGGCATTAAAACGCCGCCGTTGGACCTCAAGCACACAGCGATCGCCCATTATCAAGGCGGCCGATTAACAGAAGCGAGGCAGGCCTTTCAGTTGCTTCGCCAACAACACCCTGCAGATTATATAGTGCTACAATATCTGATTGAATTGTATTGGCGGCAAGGGGAGCAGAAACAAGGACTAGCGCTCCTCAGTCAACTGACCCAAAACATGCCCGAGGCTAACTTCCTGATGCAATTCGCCTTTCAGATGGAAGATTTGTCCCTCACCTCGCTGGCTAATCAAATCTATCAAGAAGTTATTCGGATGGACAACAAAATCCCCGAAGCACATTACCGGCTGGGTAAAAATGCCTTACAAGCAAAGCAATATCACGCAGCTATAATCCACTTTCGTGGCGCTTTACAACGTCATCCAGGACTTATCGATGCCAGTCTCGGTATCGGTCTTGCCTATATCAAGCTCGGCAACGACAGCCAAGCCGAGCAGCAATTTGATAACGCGATCCAACAAGCGCCCAATGATGCCGTAGCCTATCTACAACTAGGTCAGCTCTACAGTCGTACAGAGCGTTTGGATAAAGCCGCTGAGGCATTTAAAACGGCTATTCATCTGCAACCGCAAGCAGCCCAAGGGTACCAGCATCTTGCCGCAATATCTGCTGCTCAGGGACGCCCTGAGGAGGCCATTAATCACTTTCAACATGCCATCCGTCTTGATCCGCAGCTTCTATCCGCGCATAACGATCTCGGTACGCTCTATGCGGAGCAGGGGAAACTCGATCTGGCCATTGCCGAATTTAAGGTGGCGCGTCGCATCGCGCCAACCTCCGTCCATGCCCTGTACAATTTAGCCTTAGCATATGGTGCCCAAGACGACCTCAAAGGCATGCTTGAAGTGCTACGAGAGACCGTACGTCTTGATCCACAACATCATGATGCGCATTTGAATCTGGGCATTGGATCTCTGCAGCAAGGTCAAATAGAAGCAGCCATTCAGCACTTAAAAAACGCCATCCGCATAGAACCGGAGAAGACGGAAAATCGCTACTTTTTGGCGGTAGCATTCGCGCAAACGGGGCAGGTTGAGGCTATGCAAACTGCTTTGCACCACGTCATTCGGCTGAATCCGAATCATGCTAGAGCGCATGGCATGTTTGCCTCATTGTATTTCCAGCAGCAAGCCTATGATTTAGCCAGCCGGCATGGGCAAAGAGCAGCGCAACTCGGGCTACCCATGGATGACCTTTTAGAGGCCATTCGGAACAAACAAGGCCAGTCCCATTAAGCAAATGGGACTGGCCTTGCAGACGACCTGCGGCGTTGTGCTAAGACCGGTGCCGCAGCCGAGGATCAAGCGCGTCACGCAGAGAATCACCAAACAGATTAAAACCAAACACCGCCGTACTGATCGCAAGGCCGGGGAAAATCGCCACCCAGGGAGCCTTTTCGGCATACAGCGGTGCGCCTCCGGAAAGCATTAGGCCCCACGAAGGCGTCGGCTCTGCAGTGCCCAAACCTAAAAAACTCAATGATGCTTCGGTCAAAATGGCGCTGCCCAATGTCGCCGTCAACACAATCAAATAGGGCGCCAAAATATTGGGCACGATGTGACGCATCATGATCCGTGAATGCGAACTGCCAACCGCCCGTGCAGCCTCGACATACACATGCTCTTTAGCCGCCAAGGCGCTGGAGCGCACAATACGAGCAGTACGCGGCACCAAAGGGACCGCAATGGCCAGAATGAGATTGGGGACGGAACGACCCAGTACCGAGATAATCGCTAGGGCGAGAATAAGTAGTGGGAAAGCGAGTATAACATCCATCACACGCTGTACATAGAGATCGGTGCGGCCGCCCGTATAGGCGCTCACAACACCTATAAAGGCGCCGGTGGTGGCCCCCAGGAAGGAGGCGCTAAAGCCGATCAACATGGCGATCCGCGCCCCCAAGATAATACGACTGAGCAAGTCTCGCCCGAATTCATCCGACCCGAACCAATGCGAAAGATTGGGCGCACCGAACTGCAAAGACTGGTCCAGCTCATAGACATCATAGGGAGCCAAAGCAGGGGCAAAAATAGCGGTAAAAATGAGCAGCACAATAACCGCTCCACCAATCGCCCCCAGGGGTTTGGTGATAATAAACTTACGGACCGCCGCCCAGGTCGTGTTTTCCGACGTAACGTGACTGTCCTCTACCATGCGTGGGTCTTGAGCTGCAACAGCCATCTTTTCCTCCCTACTAACGGTAGCTTATCCTTGGATCAAACCAGCTATACATCAAATCAATAACCAGATTCACGAAGACAAAGGTGAATGCGGTGCATAATACCAGGGTCTGCACCACCGGAATGTCTCGGTGGGCAATCGCATCGACCACAAAGCTACCGACACCGTTCAAGGTAAAGACTGTTTCCGTCACCACCAAGCCACCGATCAGGAAGGCGAATTCAGTACCAATGATCGTGATCACCGGCAACAAGGCATTTTTCAACGTATGTTTAACAACCACAACACGTTCTTGTAAACCTTTGGCCCAGGCCGTACGAATGTAGTCTTCACGCATCACTTCCAACACCGTCGAACGTGTCATGCGGGTGGTCACCGCCGCATAACGATAGCCAACACTTACAATCGGCCACACTAACTGTTTGAAATTCTCCCAGGGATCGTCCAGCAGTGAAACAAATTCCAGCGGCGGCCCCCATTCAAAAAAGATCACCAGGAAGAGAATAATCATGATCCCGGTCCAAAACGAGGGAATGGCTAAGCCACCAATGCTTATCACCCGCACCGCATAATCCACCCAAGAATCCTGGCGGATCGCAGCGATCGTACCGAGCGGCAGGGCGATAAGGGTGGACACAATGGTCGCCGCAATGGCAATCTCTAGGGTTAATGGCAAACGAATGAGCAACTCATGCAGGACAGGCTCACCGGTCCATAAAGACTCGCCAAAGTCAAAGCGGACAACCCCCCAAAGCCAGGAAAGAAATTGCAACCACAGAGGACGGTTGAGGCCTAATTGCTCACGCAAATTGGCCAGCTCAACGGGATCAATCTCACCGCCTTGATCACCCCCGATGATGAGCAAGGCGATGTCACCGGGAATAATGGACATCAAAAGGAAAACAAGTAGGGCAGCCCCCAACAGGGTCGGGACCATGAGGAGTACACGTTTGATAAGGTATTGCCCCATTGGAACTTCCTCCCTGTAGCGATTAAGGTCATTTAACTTGCGATAACAGCAAACCGGGCAACAGGTGAAAACACAACATCAGTTGACAGCTTCAAAAAGGTGGTGCACTATAGCGCCTCTAACACCACTTGTCAACCACTTTTTAGCTCTTCTATTGCCGATGCGCTAGGTGTTTTCCAAGCCTTCCTGGTCCTACCTATTGATCCGGTCGGCAAGCCTGCTGCAGTTATTTCCCAAACTCGTCAGTTCCTGCAAAAGCTCCAGCACATCAGCCGGCCCTGCAAGCGCAAACTGTGCAACGGAGGGAGCGGTGCCCACTTTGACCGTCCACTGATCTGGCGGAACAACGCTATACAACTCTTCATCCATGCGGTCATCCCCAATAGCCAAGACAAAATCCAAAGGTTGGACAGTGTCCAAGAAATAATGAGCAGCAATGGCTTTGTCAACCTCTGCCCACTTGACTTCAACACCTTTATGACGACTTTGGACATGCAACCCCGTTCCGGCCAGCATACCTTGCAGTTGACTGCTGAGCTCACGAGCCTGCCACAAGGCAAACTCGGGATCGGCCAACCGGTAATGCCAGACGATGGAAAACTCCTTTTCTTCCAACAACGAGCCAGGCGTTTGTTCGACCATACGTTCCAAAATGGGACGTATGGTTGCTTTCCAATCGTTTTTGAGTTCAGGTAGCGTCAAACGCCATGGCGCATCAACACCGCCCCGCAACCAGGCACCATGTTCCGCAACGAGGCAACAACCACTATCCTCAAACCATTCCTGCATATTATCACGCCGACGGCCGCTGAATACGACCACGACATTAGCGGACTGATCTTGCAGAGCGCTAAGTGTCTGAAGGACGGTATGAGTAGGCGCGGCGCGATGCGGTAGATGGACCAACGGGGTCAACGTTCCATCGTAATCCAACAAAATCAGCCGCCGATCGGCTTGCTTATAGGCATCTAACATCTGCTGCCGTCCACAAGAAATGAGCAGTGGCGCCCGTTTGACATGCTGGATCGTTTCTAGAGCATGTATAAATCGTTTAGACCATCGGTTGATCGTATAAATGAGAATCCGATGATGCAATGCCGCCATGCGCTCCAGCAGCACATCATTCGGTAACGTGAGAACTTCATGTATCCGTACAGCCATACCTTCCTCATCGTAGGGGTTAACAAAAAATGCCTCCCCCATTTCTGACGAGGCGCCAGCAAACTCGCTGAGGATAAGCGCACCGGGCTTATCTTCTTGGCAGGCGACGTATTCCTTGGCAATTAAATTCATACCATCGCGCAGCGGCGTAACCAAAGCCACATCCGCACGATGCAGTAAGGCGCAAATTTGAGCAAAGGGGAGGTTGCGATGCACATATTGCACCGGTGTCCAGGTGGTCGTGCCAAAAACACCATTAATTTCACCAACCAACGCATCCACTTGACGCTTTAACTCTTGATAGGCCAAAACCTTCTCACGCGACGGAACTGCAATTTGGATGAGCGTAACACGTTCGTGCCATTCCGAATGTGTTTGAAGAAATCGTTGGTATGCACGGAGACGGGCAGGAATGCCTTTTGAGTAATCAAGCCGATCCATGCCCAATAAAAGTTTCCGTTGCCCAACACTCTCGTCAAGCCGGTTAATTTCTTCTCGTGTCGAAGGATCGTTATGGATTGCATTTAGAAATTGCTGCGGATCAATAGCAATCGGATGGACCTCAAAGGCGACTTGGCGGCCGCCATAGGAAAGATAGCCGGTTTCGGCATCGATGCCCAAAACCCGATAGGCGGCCCAGAGAAAATTTTGCATATAACTGAACGTCTGAAAGCCAATCAAATCCGCCCCTAACAAACCGACAAGCACCGCTTCACGACATGGCAGGACTCGAAACATTTCAGAAGATGGAAACGGGGTGTGGAGAAAAAAACCGATGCGTGCTTGGGGAAGGTGTTGCCGCAGCATACCGGGAAGTAAAAAAAGGTGATAATCGTGAACCCAGATGATCTCATCGCCACGCGCTTCCTGCAGGACAGCCTCACAAAACATCTGGTTGGCGTTCACATAGGCTTCCCATTCATCATCGTCGTAAGCAAAATAGGTCTGAAAGGAATGAAACAACGGCCACAAAGCCCGATTACTAAAACCATGATAATAACGCTGAATCGAGCGGGCGCTTAGAAATACAGGTACGCAAGCATGCTCACGCCTCAATATTTCCTCGACCCGCTGACGTATTGCAACCGTTCGAAAGTGACTGCCCGGCCAACCAATCCAGAGACTTGGCATATCGCGATGCGTTTGAGCCAAAGCAGAAGCCAGGCCTCCGGCGCTCTTTTCGAAACTTAACTCGCCGTCAGAATCTGCATTGATGGTGATAGGCAGACGGTTTGAGACAATGAGAAGGCGTGATGACGGAGAGTGGCCATTACCGCTGGGCATGGGGTCAATCTCCCCTTAGACGATGATTAAATTAGAAGTTATTAATCCTCAAGAGCATACGTTGTTTCATAAGGTATCGCAAGGTGATGGGTAGATTTTTGTCGTTGTTGAAAACATTACCGTGATTATAGTGAGGTGAGCAGTTTCTACTGAGAATGATCTGCCGTGCTTCAAGTTTTTCGTCCAACTTGACGATTATGCCAGCAACGACTATATACAATTGAAGGATCTTGTATTGAAGAGCAATTGGCACAACGAGGCTGGCTTTACCCTAATCGAACTGATGATCGCCACCTCAATAATCGGCATTCTCGCTGCCATTGCGGTGCCTAATTTCTTTTCCCAGCGCAATAAGTCCCGGGTGGCCGCAACTGTCGCCAGCGGCGAAAGTATCCGGACGGCATTCGCTTCTTTTGCAGCCTTTTCTATTGCAAATAGCTACCCTGACCAAGCGAGCATCACAAATTACGCGACGTTAACCATGTTCGTAAACCCAAATGGCGGAACACTGCCCGGTTCACCTCCTTTTTTCCTAATCAGATACACAACGGCCGACCACGATGGAGACAGTTACGCAGATGACTACTCAGTACGATTTTCCGTCGCTGGTGTCGAGGCGCCGATGAGAGGCGCTCAAGTCATCGTCACACCTGAGGGGATTTATCGCTGCACGAGTAGCACCACAAGTTCCTGCATAAGATAACCTCAGGCCGGCAAACTGACCTCTTTCCAGCGACAAGAGAATTCTCAAACCTTGACAAAAAAAATTAAAACACCACACAGTACACGTGAGCCTGCCATGAACAAAAACACCAACGGCCAGGGACTGCCACTCATATCCAGCAAAATCCCGAAGGCGACAGCTTGTAGACCGGCATAAAAATAACCATGCGCATCTAAAATTCCCGAAGCTGTTCCTGATAGATGACGTCCGGCGATATCTACGGCCATAGCAGCCATCGGCGACAAACTCATAGCAAAACCACCGATCAGTAATAACATCGCACCGATATATACACTGCTTGGCGGTATAATTGCGATGCCGACTAGAGCGATGGCGCTAACCGCTGCGGACAACATGACCATGGGTCGACGAGCGCTATGGAGGAGCCGATCAGAGACGAGGCCAGCACATAATGGCGCCACTAAATAGCCCAAAGGCAAGGCCATGGTAAACAAGATGCTGGTTTTGATGTCTAGTCCTGCTGCCTCAACGTAATACAGCGGCGTCCAGGTGGTCAAACCGTAACGCGCAATATTTTCAATTCCTTTGACCTGCGAGGCGAGCAGAAACTGCTTGTTTGATAACAGTTGTTTATAGGGCCCAAAGCCGTCTAGATGGCCGGCTCCGGAGGCTTCTGCTGAGGCGGACAACGGATCGTCTTCCTGATACTCCGGCAAACCAACGTCACTGGGGCGATCACGAACGATAAGAAAAAAGGCGATGCCACTACAAGCAATGAGCAATGGGGGATAGCGAAACGCAGCCCGCCAGCCAAACTGTTGTCCGACCCATCCTGTCACCAGCCACATGAGCAGCATCGCACCACCTGCCGACATGCCAACCATGCCGATGGCTTGACCCCTTTCCCGCCGCGGCCACCATTGGGCAATCAAACTGATGCCAGGACTCCAACATGCCGCATTAACAAAACCATTGATCAACCATGTAATGGCCAAGGCAGACACTGAAGAACTCAGGCTTGCAACCCAATTGCAAATCGTCGTCGCAATGGCACCAAGCATGACCCAGAGCCGAAGCCCGTAAAGTTCGGCCAATCGGCCGTGGACAAGATCGCCGATCATGAAGCCCCACAGCAGTAGGGCATTGATCCAGCCAAGGGTATAGTGATCGATCTGTAGATCTTGTTTCACCAGGGGCGAGACAGGCCACAGATTGAATCGGCCCATGTATAGAAAAAGATAAAATCCGCTGAAACCCAACAAGACGCGCCATTTCCATCGATGATAGATGGGTGGCAACTCGTGGTATGGCAATGATCGTGAAGTAGAGCCGGTAGCGCGGGGGGTCATACCTGAGCCCTTTGCAAGGTTAACCAACCCTGGGGAAATACGTCATCGGCTATTTGCCCGGCATGATACCAACGGTAAGCTCCACCGTGTATAACGTTTGTTTTCTTAATAAGCTGACCTCAACTGTCTTTCCGGTCGGTGTAGCGGATACGACGCTTTGCAAGTCAAATGGTGATGTGATGGCTCTACCATCAAACCTCAAAATCACATCGCCGACCTTTATACCGGCTTGTTGAGCCGGCTGATCATTCAATACATCGTGGACATAGACCCCGGAAGAGTTTTCAAGCCCTAGCACTTTCGCCTGATCGAGCTCTAAAGGCCGAATCTGGACGCCAAGCCACCCCCGTGCAGGCGCACCTTTATGATAGAGCTGCGGAAGAATAGATTTCACCGCATCAATTGGGATAGCGAAGCCCAATTCGCCGCTTCCCACCGTGGCGGTGTTCACCCCGACAACTTCGCCACTCATGTTAACCAACGGGCCACCACTATTGCCGGTGTTAATCGACGCATCGGTTTGAATAAAACCGCCGACCACACCAGAGCGCAGTAAAGGTCGCTTTTTAGCACTGACAATGCCGAATGTTATCGTATGCTTGAATCCAAACGGGCTACCAATTGCGACAACAAACTCTCCAACTTTGAGAGCCGAAGAGTTACCTAGGGGAACAACCGGCAAGGGATGCTTCGTCTTGATTTGGAGCAATGCCAAATCGCCGATCGGGTCTTCCCCTAAAATGGTTGCCGTGGCAACATCACCATTATAAAAATGCACCTCAATGGTGGTTCCTTTTTCAATCACATGATGGTTGGTCAACACCAAACCATCAGATCGGATGATAAACCCGCTCCCCGTCCCGTAGGGCTGTTTATTGTCTGGTGTAGCGGGGTGTCCTTTGGGCAGATTGCTATTGTCTTCTTCACTATAGACACGAAGACTAACAATAGCGGGTAGCAACGCATCAGTCAGTTCGATTAACTCGTTATTTAGCAACTGCAAGGTAGGCAGGTTTTGTAGTCCGGACTGTTGCTCAGTCCAAAAAAGAGTATTTTCCTCAGCCCGTAGAGCGGTGTTTGGCACCATAGACATCATTAACATGCTTAATAGCACGGCACGCAACGTCATCTGCCCCCAATCTTGCAGGAAGCAGATCAGTGCACGCCCTTGGCCTATTATATAACCACAGTTCGGCATGACATCTCTCCTCGATTGACAACGGCCAGGCAAGCCAACACGGCTTGCCGTACAACGATTAACCATGCGACAAAACGGAACCTCAACCTGAGTATTGGTCACTAGATAATCAGACGACTTTCACTCGCCGGTGCAGGTTGAGCAAACGGTTGAATTATCCGGCTACCAGGACGCTCTTTGGCCAATTCCAAACTGCGCTGCAAAAGTGCTTCAATAAATGGATGTGATTGGCCCCTCGGGGGGGCTGCCTGCAGGGATTCGGCAACTGCAACCGCCCATAACGCCTCACCTTGGCGCTCAGTCTGGAACAGATAATAGGCCGTCTCTTCGAGCCGCAAACGCATCATGCGACGCGCCTCCTCACCTAAGACCTCCTCAGATGCCTGAGCATAGATTTGGCCAATTCGCTCGTCTTTGAGTGACGAACTTACAACAATCTGGCTATCTTCAATTTCCCGAATCATGTCCGCATATTTTTGGACAATAGACATCGGTAATGTCCAACCGGCCAATTCTGGCAAGTCCAGCAAAGCTTTCGAATGATCTGTGGAGGTCCGGGCTTCTTCTAACTCCGCCGCGGATAAGACCGAATAGATGAAGGCTTGGTCAAACACTTCCGAGGTTGTACCAATAATGTCCTGCACAGCAAAAAATTGTTCAGGCACAGGCGTTCGCGTCTCAAGATTCATTTGATGCGCCATTGCGACCTGATGTTGACAATATGCAGGATCAATTTCGATTAAACGCACTTTTTCTTGCGCTTGCTCTAGCAATTGAGGCAATTCACGCTTGCTGGCTTGCAGAGCATAGGCAGCCTGAATGCCACTGCCATAATTAATCACCAGATAGGCAATGTTAAAGCCGCCAAAGGGTTTCGTACGAATCATCCATAAGACGCGGTCACCTTCGGGGTCAATATGGCTTGCAAGACATTTCTCAAGATGCAGATGGCTAGCGCCAATGACAACCGGTTGGGAACGCTGACTCTGATCTTTAACTTCCAACCCTTGTGAACGTAGGCGATGCAAGGCCTTTTTTATGATTTTCTGCAGGCCTTTTTTAGGCCTATCGGTAAGCAACGCTTGCAATACCTCAACGCTCTCCGGCAGAGCAATCTGTGCGATGCTTTCCACGATAGACGGGGTACCTTGCGCATCCATGGCAGGCAGCAAGGCACGCAACACCGCCAAGCCAATCGAGGCGTGGGTAGCACTTAATTGTCGTCCCAAACCTAGCGCCAGGCTTAACGGTAGATGATTAACCGCATGCCGCCAGTGCGCTTGCAGGTTTCCGTCATCTGCAAGCGCTGTGGCGCTTTCTTGTTGCAGACTGTTGAGCATTTGACAGACATTTAGAAGACCGCCATAAAGAGGCGTATCAATAGCTGCCCCTTGTTTTGCGGCCACCTTCAACGCCTCAACCCGTATGGCAAAACCCAGTGAGGCATCCTGCCCCCAAGCCTGTAATAATATGCTATATTGGTTATCTTCAGACGCTGCAATAAGTTGGAGGACAAAGGTTTGCTGAGCATGAGACAAACGCGAAAAACGACGCTGCAAAAATTTGCTTGTCTCAGCAAATATAGCAATCAGCTCCTGCCAATGTACCACAGCCTCATTTTTACTAAGCGACTTGCCGTCATTTGCAGCAGCAAGCTCAACAATACGGTCGACAAACTCATGAATTGAAGACACCAGATATCCTTGTTAATAAGGTATTCAGCCACGATCATTGTACAATAAAGATGGGGTAGTTTATAAATCATCTCGTATTTTGTCAAATTCCGATGGAGGAATTGACCTACAAAGAGAAATCTCTAAGATTAATTTTTTACGATAACAGCCATGAAGGACTTCAACGTGTCTGAGCTAAGTATGACCTTTTGGCCCAACCCGGTGATTAGAAACCATACCGGCGAGATAAGGTGGTACTTCAATGTTGGTTTACGAGTTGACCACAGCTCGCCGGTCCACCTGTACCGCTATCGGGGGGAATGGTTTGATATGTCGGGACGCCTACAAGACAGCAAAGAAGAGCCACTTGACATCGATTTGCAACCACGTAAGCCGGTCTCCTATCCAGATTTGTGGGTAAGCAGCGCGATAGCGGAATTTCGCTATCAGTTAACGGTGTTTGGCAGGGATAGCATGCAACGGAAGATGCAGGTCGGCGCAACCCTACTTTGCCAATAACGACACCAGGGTCTTGTTGCCTGAAGCTGAAAAATACTTTATAGTGAAAAAACTGCTGGTTTAAGGGTATACCCGAAATGACCGCGGGGGGCAGAAACAAAAGGGCAAGAGCCGACGATAGGAATTGAACCTACGACCTACTGATTACGAATCAGTTGCTCTACCGGCTGAGCTACGTCGGCAGTGAAACTTCTAATCATGGTAGTGAATGCCAAATGATTCGTCAAGGGTGTTACAGCTCGCCGATCCCATCCTGAGCTAAAGCATAAGAGGGAGAGCGCAACACATGCCGTCTCAGATTTTTATCAGCGGCTTAATCTTGGGTTTCCTGTTAGGTGTTCTGGTATGCTACGTTGGGCTTCAGATCATTAGCCGACGTCGTTACCTCGGGCATAAGCGAGATATTGACCGCCTAACTGACGATTTTCAGCAACTCTTTAGGCAGATCGACGAGGAAAACAAGGGGTCGTAACATTTCGTTCACCAACCCCTACCCAATGGGCTGCGCAGATTCCCTCGCACGACGACAAGCTGCTAGAGATAATCTTCAGCACAACTTAACAAGCTGTATCTCATTTATCACAGGATCTAGCCGAACCGGAGATATTGAACTTAACCTTACGATAGGTGTGCATAGTCCGGGCGAGTTACATCTTGTCATTCTTGATAACCCCTAAAGCGAATAGGTTGCGAACGGTTTAGGATAATCTGTCCAGATATTGTCGTTTAGGAGAATGAACGGTGCTAGAGTACGATAGCAGCTGGGTCGGCAAAGAATTCGACCGTTATTCCTATCAAGTTACCAAAGATGAAATTGTCGAGTTTGCTCAATCAGTAGGTGAGACAAATCCTCTTTATACAGATGATACCTATGCCAAGACAACCCCATATGGTGGGATCATTGCACCGCCTACTTTTTGTGTAGCATTCCGCAGCCGTGCAGCCCTGCCCGATCTCAAGCTCAGCTACGGCAAACGAGGTTTTGACGGCGGCAAGGAATGTCGCTTGCTTGGCCCAATTCGGCCAGGCGATACGATAACCGGCGTGGATCGAATTGCTGAAGTTTATGAGAAGACCGGGCGAAGCGGCAGTATGATCTTTATCATTCGTGAAAGCGAACTCACCAATCAACATGGTGAAACCGTTGCGATCGTTCGCCAAAGTTTGATACGACGGGACTAGAGGAGGGCTGAAAACGTGAGCGAGCACATTGACTATTTTGAAGATATTGATATCGGCGATGAAATTGAAGACATCGAGATTAATCCGACAACCAATGATGTCGTACGCTATGTGACGGTGGCTCATATGCAGAGTGGACGTTTTACGGACGATGAATATGCCCGTAATGAGGGGTTGGCCGGCGCCATCATCCCAGGCAACATGAGCCTTGGTTTTTTGTCTCGTATGCTAACCGACTTTTTCCCCAAGGGCGTACTGAAAACGATAACCGCCAATTTTCGTTCTATGGTTCCACACCATACACCTTTAATCTGTAGCGGGGTGGTTACGGAAAAGATTGAACAAGATGGTGAGAATTTGGTGTTTTGCGATATTTTGTTAAGCAATGAGGAAGGTGACCGCTATGTGCAAGGCACGGCACAGGTCGCACTGCCAAAACGAGATACCTGACCGGTTGAATGATTTGCCTAATCATCACCTTGCCCTTTGCTGTACGACCCTGACCAGGCGGAAGACGCATAACTTATGGCTCAGTGTTATGTGACACTGAAGCAGCATCGGCATTAGGCAATGAGACCTCTAAACGTTCAATGCGCAACCTATCCATAGATGTCACACAAAACGTTACCTCATCGACAACAGCATATTCTCCCACCGCCGGTACGTGCTCCAGGACAGACAGAACAAGTCCGGCAACCGTAAGGTATTCGCCGACAGGAAGTTTTAAGTTATAACGCTCATTTAGGTCATGAATGGGGAGATCACCCGGGATACTGAGATGGCCCTCGGGGGTCGCGCGCACCGCCGCGGCAGGATCCGTCTGATCAAATTCATCAAAGATTTCACCAACAATTTCTTCAATCAAATCCTCAAGCGTAATAAGCCCTAAGGTCCCACCATATTCATCAACCACAATGGCCAGATGTGCGTTACGATGCCGTAGCTCTTTCAGCAATTGATCAACTTGCATCGTTGATGGAATAAAATATGGCTCACGCATCATGGTATCCAAAGTGAAAGACATGTCCCTTTCTTCGATCCCTAAAAGGTCTTTGACTAGAAGAATACCGACAATGTGATCCAGATCCTCTTCAAAAACCGGCAATCGTGAGTAGCCAGTTTGTCGCACAAGACTAATCACCCGAGACAAGCTCCACTGACGTTCAACCCCCTGTATCTCCGTCCTAGGCGTCATCGCCTGCCGGACGCTGGTGCGTGACAAGTCAAAAACGCCGGCAATCATTTCCACATTTGATTCTTCAACCAGGCCATGATCACGGCTTTCGGATAGCAATAAGAGCAACTCGTCAGGCGCGTGAAACCGCTCGGCATGGGTGGGAGAGCGAATAGCAAACAGTTGTAAAAAGCCATTGGCGGTTTTATTGAGTAGCCATATAGCAGGCCAAAAGACATATGTGAACAACAATAAGGGCTGTACAACCCAACGGCTCAGGGTTACAGGATGCAACAAGGCAACGGATTTAGGTGCTAATTCACCAAGTACGATATGCAAAAACGTGATACTTGCAAAAGCAATTGAGACTGCCACCGTATGGGTGGCTAGAGAAGCAAAAGGGGAAGGGAGATCATGCAGCAGAAGAAAAAAAAGATTAGCCAGTGTCGATTCACCTATCCACCCGAGAGCTAACGACGCCAGGGTAATGCCTAATTGAGTGCCAGAGATATAATCGTCTAAGCTGTCAATAGCCTTCAAAGCTAATTTAGCAAGACGATCATCGTCATCGGCAAGTGTTTGCAGACGGGTGACGCGTGATGCGACGAGCGCGAATTCCGCTGCAACAAAAAAAGCATTCAAGCCGGTTAAGGCGAAAATGGCGCCTATTTTTACTAAGACTTCCATGCAGCCTCATGTAAAGACCGAGGGCTGCTTCCAGCAGCAAACAGGAAGCTGACACTCCTCGTAAATTACTATCGGGCATTATACATGATTGTCTGCCATTCAAACAAGTACCTTCAGCGTCACAAAGTCAGTTTTGGCCGCTGTTGATCGCGGCGAATTGTGCTACACTTTTGCGCGCCTTGAACACGCTATGACCTTCGATTTTCTGGCCAAGATGTGGAGCGAACTCATGCATGGTTCGACCTCAGCGCAAAACGAGGATGACCATATCCAGCGCCAGCTGCCCATCGAAGCAGTGCGCCGACTGCTGAGACGTGACGCTTATCCAAATCTCGTTCGTTCTTTGCATAAATTTCACGGCAGCGAATGTGCAGCAATCTTACAAGAATTAACCTTAAATGAACAGATAAAGCTGATTGAGCGCCTGCCGGACCTGCAACTAGTCACGACACTATTTACGTTTGTAGGGAAAGACACGCGCGCGCGCTTATTGCCCCATCTCAGCACAGCCCGGCTCGTTGACATTATCCGTTTAATCCCGCCCGATGATGCAACAGATATTCTCGGTGACATGCCCCCGGGCCGCTTACAAGAGATGCTCGACCAACTCCCAGAGCCGATAGCCAGAGATATCAGCAAATTGCTCTCCTACCACCCCCAATCCGCTGGGGGCATCATGACACCAAATTTTTTCGCTCTTCTCGATACAACATGCGTGTCTGAAGCGATGGATACGTTACGTAGCGCGGGCCAAGCGGAAACCGTCTTCTACATCTATGTGGTGGATGCTAAACAACGTCTGGTAGGGGTCGTTTCACTCCGTCAATTGGTCATGGCAAAACCTGACGCGATCCTGCGAGGCTTGATGGAAATCGCGGTTTTAAGCGTCAATATCGAGGAAGATCAGGAGCAAATTGCGAATCTTATCACACAATACGATTTCCTCGCCCTACCGGTGGTGGATCACAGTCAGCGTCTGGTTGGCATTGTAACCGTTGATGATATTATTGACGTCATTAGTGAAGAGGCAACAGAGGATATGTTACGGATTGCCGGTGTCAATCCGGATGAAATGCTCGATGTCTCTTCAAGACGTACGATTCGACATCGTTTGCCATGGCTTTTTGTAAGCTGGCTTGGTGGCCTTATGGCCTCTTATATTATTGAATCAAATCAAGAAGCGATCCAGACGATGGTGGTTTTGGCAGCTTACTTCCCGGTGATTATTGGCATGGGAGGTAATGCCGCGACACAGTCGCTGGCTGTCGCTGTTCGCGGCTTAGCCACCGGTACGGTCGATCCACGTTTTTTTGGCCAAGCGCTTTTGAAAGAGGGCCGCATAGGGCTTAGCCTTGGCGCTATCTATGGCCTGCTGCTTGGGACGGTGGTAGTAATTTGGCAAAACCTTCCCCTTCTCGGCCTTGTTGTCGGGGTGGCAATCTGGGCCTCGATGACCATAGCCGCCGTGCTTGGCGGTCTTCTGCCACTTATCTTCGCTAGGTGGCGCATTGATCCTGCCGTCGCTAGCGGTCCTTTTTTAACCACCGCAATAGACGTTATTGGCTTGGTAATATATTTAGGCACGGCAAAGATGTTACTACTCTGATACCATCTGAAATGAGAGACAATAGTGCACGGACACAGTTAACGCATAGGGCAAGGCGTTGCTGCTAGAAACCACACATTTTTCAAAAAGATAGGGGGCACAAAAATCAACCGGCCTGACGACTGACAGAAAATCGCCTCAGGGGCTTGTGCTTCCCAGTACTAAATTAGTCAAGCAACAACTGAGTGATTTGAGGCCAACGTTCGCTTATAGCTCTTTTTTGGTTGGACGAGAGGCGGGTCCAATGCGCTTGCCTGGCGGCATCTGCATCGATATCCAGCAAGCCGCAAAGAATCGTGAAATCTTGTTGATGGAAAACGAAGGCTGCTGCTTCCCAAAAGTTATCATCGAAGCCTTGCTGAAGATCATGTTGTGCCGTACGGAGGACAGCCCCTAGGAGCTGCGCACACGCATCAGCCGGGATTGCTTCGCCTGGAATCGCACGGTAGGCTGTACAACTGTCACAGCTTAAGCCTGCCCATGTCTGTGCCGCAGCTGTACCTAGACAAGAACTATAGTGATAGCAGTCATATCTCGCCTGCCCAACACTACTTACCGCAGGTTGAGGATTAACATCATCATCCTGCATGGAGGGACTGACATCCAACTGCTGAAGGGAAGTAGATGTAGAAAAGGAGTTACCTCGCATCCCCTGAAGCTCCTTCGTATCGGCAATAGCAAATAGCAGCGCGGTCGTAACGTGCCTGACAACCAATATGCATAATGATTCTGGTGAAAATCAAGTAAGACTATAGCATATTTGTAGACTTCTAACAATAATTTTGACACCAAGCCTTAGTTCGACCATACAGTCCTGCAATGACAGCCCACTTCTACTGTATTTGCCGTATACGTTCTATGACAGCTCAAAGTTGAATTCATGAAGTCCGGAAAAAATGTCTTTTTCAATACCTGAACCTGAAATTGACGTGGGGCTGCAGATACACCGAAAAGATTCGTACGGATAGAGCCAGCGCCCCATGACGCTGAGAAAGCATCGAAAGAATATATTACGGCCCATTTGCGAACGATGAGCAAATAAGGCTCGCCATTTAATACCCATTACCGGACGTACATCAATCTTAGTTGTAATAAGCTCATCCGGGCAACCGAAGTCGTTTGGATCAAAATCAGCTTGGCGTTGAGGGGTATTGATGACAAAGAGGTGCATTAACTTAAAAGCCCTGATCTTTTCTGATCGCGCCCAAGCGTTATAGTAAAACTTAT
>JAPULM010000160.1 GCA_027294925.1 bacterium | reverse complement strand
ATGGCGATCACGGGTTACACCGGCAGTTTTATTGACCAATGCAATATGTCGTCCCATAATCCGGTTGAATAACGTTGACTTGCCAACATTGGGACGACCCACAATAGCAACGGTTGGTAGTGCCACAACCTCCCTCACTTCCCCTCTCTTGTCTCAGAGCGGCTGAGACTTGCTTCACCTCTCTATATCGCGATGGTGACACGCCACTCGATAGCCGGACTGCCGCAACAGCCGACCAACTTCCGTCACCGTAGCAACGGAGCGATGTTTACCCCCCGTACATCCGATACTGATGGTCAAATACGACTTCCCCTCATCCGCATACAGCGGCACCAGCATGGCAAGGAAGTCCTGAAAACAGGCCATAAAATGCTGACTGCGCGGATCCCCAAAGACATATTCGGCAATACGTGGATCAAGCCCGGTGTATGGACGCAATTGAGGATCAAAATGCGGGTTGGGCAGAAAACGAACATCAAACACTAGATCAGTATTATACGGCACACCATATTTATAGCCAAAAGACATGACCAAAATTTGCATACGTCCTTTGGCATTTTCGGTGGAATAGGTCGCCTGAATGACATCCCGTAGCTCATGCACGTTAAAATCTGATGTGTCAAGGATACAAGTCGCCTGTTGACGAAGTCCAGCCAGTTGCTGGTGCTCCAGGCGAATACCATCTGGTACAGAGCTATCTTTCGCTAGTGGGTGCTTACGGCGCGTTTCACTGAAACGCCGGACGAGTATTTCTTCGCGCGCTTCCAGAAAAAGAATTTCAACCCGATGACCGGCTTTCTGCAACCCATCCAACATACCGAATAGGCCTTCGAAGAAATCTCGTTCACGGACATCAATCCCCAACGCGACACGTTCGATTTTACTTTGGACAATCAGATCGGTAAAGGTAGGAATAAGAGCAGCGGGAAGGTTATCAACGCAGTAGTAGCCAATATCTTCAAAGGATTTAATCGCAACACTCTTGCCGGCGCCAGAGAGCCCGCTCACAATCACAAAATCCATGGGGCACCATCACTTCGCCACTACAGCAAAGTAATAAACAACTTTCTTACGGATTAAAAGAGACGCTTGCGACGGTTAGCAGGAGCAATGCGCAGCTCTTGCCGGTATTTTGCGACAGTACGACGGGCGATCTTAATCCCTTTATCCTCAAGCAAACCAACCAGCTGCTGATCGGTGAGCGGACGGTGAGAATCTTCTGCTAACACAGCCTTCCGAATAATATCTTTGACCGTGACGGAAGACATGGCGCTGCCCCCAAACGAATCAAGCCCGCTATGAAAGAAAAACTTGAGCTCAAATACGCCTTGTGGGGTATGAATATACTTGTTGGTTGTCACTCGGCTCACCGTTGACTCATGCATACCAATGTCTTCGGCCACATCTTTCAGCACTAAAGGCCGCAGATACGGCATACCTTTGTCAAGGAACCCGCGCTGAAATTCACAAATACTTTTAGCAACCTTTAAAAGCGTTTGCCGACGTTGCTCAATACTTTTCATCAGCCAAACGGCCGAGCGAAATTTATCTTCCAGATAGTCTTTGGTATCGCCTTGCATGGCATCACCACGGCGCAGAATATTTTGATACAACGAGTTTATCCGAAGTTTGGGCATACCGTCGTCGTTCAAGAATACTTGATAATCCTCACCCGTCTTGACCACCACGACATCCAGAACAATATATTCGACCCGATGCGCCGTATAACGGCTACCAGGCTTGGGATCAAGTTCACGAATTACTTTAACTGCGGCAATAACATCGTCCACGTCAACGTTCAATTCTCTGGCAATTTTACGAAAATACCGCTCTTCAATCTGCGGCAAATGGTTTTGGACAATAAGACCGGCGAGGGAATCTTCCATACCAAGATGACGTAACTGAATCAGCAAACATTCCCCTAAGTCACGTGCACCAACACCAGCTGGATCAAAAGCCTGTATCGTATACAAAACATCTTCAACACGCTCAAGGCCAACCTCAAAGACGGCTGCCACCTCATCGACCTGGCATTGCAAGTAACCATCATCGTCAAAATTACCGAGGAGATAGGCGCCTATCTCCTTGTCCAGATCGTCGCGTACCGTCAAAGAAAGCTGCCAGATAAGGTATTCCGTTAGAGAGGTTTCATGTCTCAGCGTCGCTTCCAGTGAAGGCGCTTCTCGCCCCCGATCAACGGGGGCCGCGAGCCCACCATCGCTATCTTGAAAATAGGCATCCCAGTCAATATCGGAATCGTCACGAGGCTCTTCTTCGGTTTCATGACTCGACTCTTCCTCAGTGGCCTCAGTCGTATTTTCCTCTTGCTCAACTGTATCATCCAAGAACGGATTTTCTAACATTTCTTGATGAATTTTTTGTATGAGTTCAAGCCGTGAAAGCGGTAACAGCTTAATAGCCTGCTGCAGCATCGCAGTCATCACAAGACGTTGAGTTGTTCTAAGCGCAAGTCTGGTTTCAAGAGCCACAGTATGACCTCAAGATCCCTCGTTATTTTCGATTGGAAATGAAAACCCTTTGCCTAAGTATATTTGCTTAACCTCCGGGCTTTCAACTAATTCTTGGGGAATGCCGCTTTGGAGCACACGCCCTGCATGTATAATATAAGCTCGATCGGTAATTTCTAATGTTTCTCGAACGCGATGATCCGTCATTAAGATCCCAACACCTTGTTGTTTCAAACGAAAAATAAAGGTTTGAATTTCATTAACCATAATCGGATCAATCCCGGTAAAGGGCTCGTCAAGAAGGACAAAACGAGGCGTAAGGGCCAGAAGACGCGCCAGTTCGACACGCCGCCGCTCGCCTCCCGACAACGTATAGCCTTTGGTTTTGCGCAATCCCTGCAAAGAGAATTCTTCTAGTAATAGATCAGCTTTACTCAATCTGTCGGCCCGACTCATCTCCAATGTTTCAAGTACTGCAAGAATATTTTGTTCAACCGTCAATTTGCGGAAAATTGATGCTTCCTGTGGTAGATACCCGATTCCGAGACGGGCACGCTGATGCATCGGCAAGTGTGTGAGCACCTGCCCGTCCAAACATACGGTACCGCTATGTGGTTGAATTAAACCGACAATCATGTAAAAAGTCGTCGTTTTGCCCGCCCCATTCGGTCCAAGCAAACCAACAATTTCACCTGCCCCAACCTGAATACTGACGTCTTGAACAACCCAACGTCGATGATACATTTTTGAAATGGACTGGGTTGACAAGCCAGGTAACGTCATCACGGTCCCTCAGTACAGTACCACACAAAAGCGTCTATAAATTAATCACACAACATCTTGCCTTGCGTCTCGGATATTGTGTGATTAACTGCGGTGTGTAGCTCTTAGTCGCTAGACTGTCGTGGATGAAAACGCACCCGCGCCCTTTTGACCATCATGCGGTCTTGCGGTAGTGAAACAATAATCTCCTCACCGGTCATTTCAAGCCGCTCATGCGTATCCCATGCATGAGGATTTCCCGTCAGGACAATTCGCTGTTGCGCGACAAAGTACTCAGCTCGCTCTGCTGTCACCCGGCGTGTCCCGTACTCAATTTTGACATTTCCCGAGGCAACAATCTGCTCCGGCGCTTCTGATTCGAGCGGTCCGACAATCTTCAAGCGGTCACAAAAAATGGTTATTTTACAACGCCGTATCTGCACCTGGTTTTCAAACAAAAATGTGTGCGTGTTCTGATCAAATGTCATGCGCTCTGAGGTAATGTCTAAACTCGTCTCTTGCCCCTCACAATCCTGGGGTAAAAGCGTATCAATCGCCTGCGGAGGTGTCTGACTTTGACTCTCGCAATGCCGCTCCAGGCCCAACAGAACGCTCCCGATTAACATCAGCAACAGCGCCCAATGGTGTATGGGCTTTGACCTCCCAGGGACCTCTCGCATACTGAAAAGATGCCTTGACATTATGTTGCAAGACAATACGATTTTCATCAATCTCATGCCGTAATCCAGTTCCTGCGATAGATACCGCATTCCCGCGCATGACGACGGGTTCATCAGTATGCAAAACCCTCTCAGCCGTACGCAAATATAGTCGATCCGTCTCGATGGCATACCCACCTTTCTCATACAGACGCACACGTCCCTGCACGGTCAAATCACCTGTGCGGCGATCAACAAGCCCCTGCGCTGCCGAGACATACCAGACACGTCCAGCTTCTTGCACTATTCTTGCGTTAACGCCGTACATGACGACTCGTTGCTTGGCTCCAGAAAATGCAGCGTGCTCAGCAGTAACCTGTAACGCAGCCTTCCCTCCGAGTTGTGCCATTAAATGCATGTCTGTTATTTGTCCAGCCGAGTTAGTCGACGCATCGTTACGGCTTGGCGAGGCTGACACGATAGCCTGATACGCCAGAAAGGGCCAAACACTCCAAGCAACAATCCAGCCTAATACCATTGTAACACACAATATGCCAGCCCAATACTTCATCCTAATCACTCTTATGGCAAAGCATATAACGCGCGTAAGTATTATCAGAGGCAGTGGCACAAATTGCACGCCGCTCTGGTGTCACAATATCTATTGAAAGGTTTAACCGCTTTTCAGGTAAGAGTTCTGGGAATTTATCCGCCCATTCCACAATAACCACGCTGTCGCCTGTGCAATAGCCGTCAAAATCAATATCGAGAACCTCATCAGCGCATAATAGTCGGTAAAAGTCGAAGTGGTACAAAGGATACCGTCCGTCATATTCATGCACCAGGGTAAAGGTAGGACTACGTACGTAGGCCTCCGACGACACGCCTAAACCCAGCGCAAAACCTTGTATAAAAGTCGTCTTGCCTGCTCCGAGTGTACCGCAGCAGGCAAAGAAATCACCCGCTTGGGCTTGTCGCCCTAGCCGCAAGCCCAAGGCCCGAGTTTGCTCAGCGTTAGCCGTCTGCCATTGCCTCTTTGTTACCGACTGCATCACGACCTCTAAACTACCCATCACACACGATCCAATGGTACCGACATTGCAAGTTTAGCCACAGCCAAGTTCACTTGCAACGGCCTGCGCAATTCGTTGCGCCAAAGACTCGATCAGTGTTTGTTCAGGCCCTTCCACCATCACTCGAGCAACCGGTTCAGTGCCGGACAAACGCACCAATACTCGCCCTTCGTCGCCTAAAGCTGCCTGGGCGTTTTGGAGAGCATGTTGCACATGCGGATAGTTGAGAGGATCATCACGCCGCTGTATGGCAACATTAATGAGAACCTGAGGGAATTTGAACAGGACCTGAGCCAAATCTGCAAGAGGCGCCTGTTGTGAGGATACCGCATTAAGAAGCTGAATGGCGCTCAACAGGCCATCGCCCGTTGTCTGATGCTTGAGGAAAATAATATGACCGGATTGTTCTCCACCTAAAATCGCACCATGATGCTGCATGGCCTGCATCACATATCGGTCACCTACCTGCGTCTGATGAAGGACGATACCCAGATTCCGTAAGGCGCGATCCAATCCGAGATTTGACATCACGGTACTAACCACAGCACGAGGACAGAGAGCGCCTGCCGTGTTTAAAGCCTGCGCACATATTGCGAGAATATAATCACCGTCTAAAATCTCACCAGTATGATCGATGGCAATCAAACGGTCGGCATCACCGTCGAAGGCAAACCCCAAATCAAGCCGCTCATCACGCACTTTGCGCTGAAGGAATTCAGGATGTAGAGCACCACATTGCTGATTAATGTTGACGCCATCCGGAGATGCATGCCACACTAAAGTCGGCACGCCAAGCTGTTCAAATAAAGCTGGTGCAACTCTTGAGGCTGCCCCATTCGCACAATCTAGCCCGACACGGAATTCGAGGGAACTAGACGGACAAAAAGCGGATTTAAGAAAATCCGTATAGCTTGGCAGAGATTCGTCAGAGGCTAATGGTATGCCAATGCCTTGTCCTGTCCGGCGCCCATCAGCACTCAGAGATCGCATACGCGTTTCTATCGCATCTTCTAAGGCATCATCCAGCTTGGCGCCTGTCGAGTTAAAAATCTTAATGCCATTTTCATCGAAGGGATTATGCGAAGCAGAAATCACTATTCCGGCCAGCGCCTGCCGAGCCCGAGTCAAGTAAGCCACCCCCGGAGTCGGCATAATACCGACATTGAGGACATTAACCCCCATGGAATAGAGGCCAGCAGCTAAAGCGGCTTCAAACATTGGGCCTGATCGGCGCGTATCTCGCCCAACAACCACGAATGGTTCTGCCATAGGCGCCAAGGGAGAAAGAACCTCCACCATGGCTTGCCCCAGATTCATAACTGTCGCAGACGTCATCGGCTCAATGTTCGCCACTCCACGCACACCATCAGTGCCAAACATACGGGTCATCCAATCCCCCTCGCTAGCATCTTGCCACCGGCTTGTCGAATTTCAACCCAGGGATGTGCGACTCGGTAAATATATCGGAATGAGAGTGGAAAAACTGACGTTGATTATTCTGCGGCAGGATTATCAGGCAGCACCGTGGTCGAATTATGATCTCCACCATGTCTATCGCTGTCGGTAACAATGCGGTCAATTTCTTCAGCGTTGAGTTCTTCACGCTCAATCAAAGCCTGAGCCAATGCATGCAGAATATGAATGTTCACAGAAAGAACGGATCTTGCGGTTTCATGGCCATGAAACACCATCATTTTTACTTCTTCATCAATGGCAATAGCGGTAACTTCACTATAATCCTTATGCTGCGTAATCTCGCGGCCTAAAAAGATCTGTTCTTCTTTCTTGCCAAACGACAGTGGTCCCATGCGCTCGCTCATACCCCATTCACAAACCATTTTACGAGCCAGCTCAGTAGCGCGTTCGATATCATTGCCCGCTCCTGTCGTTGGGTCCTTAAATATCAACTCCTCAGCTGCCCGACCACCCATATAGATCGCAAGATTATTAACCAGATATTCGCGTGGATAGGCATGTTTTTCCTCCTTGGGCAACTGTAGGGTCAACCCCAATGCCATGCCACGCGGAATAATCGTGACCTTATGAATAGGATCTGTCCCCGGTAATAATTTGGCAACCAATGTGTGACCAGCTTCATGGTATGCGGTAACACGCTTTTCCTCATCACTGATGACCATGCTGCGACGCTCGACGCCCATCATCACTTTATCTTTGGCGTGTTCAAAATCTTGCATATCCACCTGTGATTTATACTGCCGAGCAGCAAGCAAAGCGGCCTCATTGAGCAAATTGGCCAAATCCGCGCCAGAGAAGCCAGGTGTTCCACGTGCCAAAATTGCCAAATCAACATCCGAACCAAGCGGAATGTTTTGAGCGTGGACAGTCAGAATTCCTTCGCGCCCGCGAACGTCAGGGCGAGAGACAATCACCTGGCGATCAAAACGCCCAGGACGTAATAACGCAGGATCAAGGACATCCGGACGGTTCGTGGCAGCGATAAGAATAACACCTTCATTCGACTCAAAACCGTCCATCTCAACTAGCAACTGATTCAATGTCTGCTCACGCTCATCGTGGCCGCCACCTAGTCCAGCCCCGCGATGTCGCCCAACCGCATCAATCTCATCAATAAAAATGAGACATGGCGCTTGCTTTTTACCTTGCTCAAAAAGGTCACGCACACGCGACGCCCCAACCCCAACAAACATTTCAACAAAATCTGAACCGCTAATGCTAAAAAATGGAACGCTGGCCTCGCCCGCAATAGCACGTGCAAGCAACGTCTTGCCCGTACCTGGGGGGCCGATGAGCAAAACGCCTTTAGGAAGTTTACCGCCCAACTTCTGAAACCGCTGGGGGTCTTTCAGGAAATCAATTATTTCTTCTAGTTCGGCTTTAGCTTCATCAATTCCGGCGACATCGGCAAAAGTGGCTTTTTTCTTCTGGTCAGTTAACAGACGCGCGCGGCTCTTACCAAAAGATAAGGCTTTACCCCCCCCACTTTGCATCTGACGCATGAAGAAAATCCATAGACCAATTAACAGCATGACAGGCGCCCATGACAACAAAAACTGCATTATATATGAGTTTTTCTCAGGCGGTTCGACCTTGATCCTGACTCGGTTTTCACGCAGCAGGCGAATCAGGTCACCGTCTTCAGGGGTGTACGTTTTAAAACGCCCTTCCGCGCCCTTACCGCCGATATACTCACCGGTAACTTTTTCCCCGCGGATGCGTACAGCCTGAATATGGCCCTGCTCAACCTGTTCGAGAAACTCGCTATATAAAATCTCCTGAGCAGCCGGTCCTGTCTTACTGAAATAACTCCACATAAAGACAAGAACAAGACCGAAAACCAACCATAAGGCAAGTTTTTGATAGAATTGACTCAAATGAACCTCCTTGACAGGCGGGTGTTAATGGCCTCAAACGAGGGCCATAACTAACGCCAAAAGCATACCACAAGCAACCATGGTCTGACAATTACAAAGCCGTCATCCTTTGTGCGCTCATATGCTCTCAACGATTGGCTATAGGTGGGATATTACGATAAGCCCCAGCAACATCCAGACCATATCCCGCAATAAAATTATCGGGTATCGTAAAACCGACATAGTCAGGTGTAAAAGCAACACAACGCCGGCTAAGTTTATCAAGTAACGTACATGCTACAGATGGCGTGCCAAATCAGCGAAAATAAAATTCCAATCAACCTCAGCTCAGCGACACCTGCATAATCGTTCGTAAGCGATGCGCCCAATGCAGCAAACGCGCCTGGATCTGAGCAGCGCTTAAAAAGACCCGTAACGTTGTATAGCGCGATTTATTCATGCCGATACTGCCTGGCAGACTTCACATTGGAGCCGTATCACGCGTTGGGTTTCTGGTCGCACTTTATATGCCTCGTCTATCCGGTGCCCCACTACCCAAACGATATCCTCTCTATTAATCACTAAAGGTACGTAAGGGCGTTCTGCCCTAGGTATTTTTTGGTCAATAAAAAAATCCTTTAGCTTCTTGTGCCCCGGGGCACCAAGCGGATAAAAACGGTCTCCAGGCTGAAAAAATCGTACCGAAAGTGACCCAGCAACCCGGTCTCCGTCAAGATATGCACAATGAGCCTCAGCTTTTAAAACATGCGGCTTTAACTCAACAATATCACCCAACACTCGAAGATTAAGCTCAGGGATA
>JAPULM010000016.1 GCA_027294925.1 bacterium | reverse complement strand
GGCTGCCCATGCCGAACTGGGATGGGTCAATTCTTATGGTGTACAACCAGAACGTGCTAAACGCCCAAGACGCTTCCGCTAAGCAGGTGATAGCGGGAATCTCTCGCAGTGCATGGCTATACGAGGCTGCGATTTGCCGCTTGGCTTCGATATAGCGAGGAAGGTGTTCAAGCTGGGCGCAGCCAACAGCAGCGTGCAGGTTGCTTAAGCGGTAGTTATAGCCAATTTCGTGATGCACGTATTCTATCGGGTCATTTTTGGCCTGCGTAATGAGGTATTTTGCCTTGGCAGCCCATACTGCGTTGTCGGTCGTGATCATACCGCCACCGCCGGTAGTGACGATTTTGTTGCCATTGAAGCTAAAACAGGCGATATCACCTAGCTGCCCCACCCGCTTGTTTTTGTAATTTGCCCCCAGGCCTTCTGACGCATCTTCAACGACCGCCAGGTTGTAAGAACGGGCTGATTGTACAATTGGCTCCATATCTACCGGATGTCCGAGGATGTGAACCGGTAGGATGGCTTTGACTCTACGTCCGGTGCTTCTGTTACGTAATTCGCCTCGTACCCATTGACACTTGCGGCTCAAAAAATCTGCCACCTTGTCAGGATCCATTTGCCAATAGTGTGGCTCTGCATCGATAAATACCGGCCAGGCGCCACAGTACCGTATGGCGTTGGCCGGGGCGATAAAGGTTAAGGTTGAGACCAACACGTCATCGTTGGGTTGTACACCGGCGACTAACAGTGCAATGTGCAAGGCCGCTGTGCCCGAGATGGTTGCCACGCCATGCTTGGCGCCCACTGCGTTAGCTAGCATAGTTTCAAAACGATCGACATAGGGGCCAACGGACGACAGCCAATTGGTGTCTAAGCAATCTTTGAGGTACTTCCATTCATTGCCTAGGAGGGTAGGCTCACAAAGTGGAATCCGATCTATCGGCGTCGGTGTGTCGATTTCAGATGGCGTAGGTTCCAGGACGATACCGTTCAAGGTGTTTCTCCATCCATGTGATGGTTTTAAGAAGCCCGCTTTCTAAGCTGTATTGTGGGCACCATCCTAAGAGGGTTAGGGCTTTTTGGTTGTTGGCGCACAGCTGGTCGACTTCACTGTGCCCGGGGCGTATGCGTTGCGCGTCACAAACGATACGTTTTTCTGTGCCGATCAGCCTGAGGATCGTTTTGGCTAGGTCACCCATGCATATCTCGCGACCGGAACCAAGATTAACGACTTGGCCTATAGCCTGCGGACTTTCGGCTATTTTGATAAAGCCTTCTACCGTGTCCCCGACATAATTCAGATCACGCCTTGGGGCGAGGTTTCCGAGCTGAATTTCAGGCTGTGTAAGCGCTTGGGTGATAATGCTGGGGATGATCGCGCGGGCTGATTGGCGGGGGCCGAAGGTGTTGAAGGGACGTGCGGTAGCCACCGGCAGGCCAAAGGAAAGATGGAAAGCCTCGGCCATTTTATCAGCTCCAATTTTACTTGCAGCATAAGGGGACTGCCCCTGCAGTGGGTGATCTTCGTCGATTGGAACATATTGTGCTGTCCCATAGACCTCGCTTGTTGAGGTGTGTACAAAACAGCTGACTTTTGCCTCTCGGGCTGCTTGTAATACGTTGAGGGTTCCTTCGACATTGGTTTGCACATATGAACGGGGAGTGTGATAGGAATGGGGAATGGCAATCAGGGCGGCAAGGTGGAAGACGATATCAACACCTTGGATAATTTGACGCAGGTGGTCGATATCGCGGATATCACCCGCAACAACCTCAATGTCGTCCTTGGCGTCTGAGTGGTCAAGCCAACCCCAGCTATTTGATGCGTTATAACAGACCAGGGCGCGAGTGTGGGCACCAAGGGCAGTCAAGCGTTCCGTTAAATGGCTGCCGATAAAGCCATCGGCTCCTGTCACCAATACCGTTTGCGTATGCCAGTCCATAGATTCCTCAGAAAAATTCACCTGTACTGACCGCCGTTACCGCTTTTTGGTAGTCTTCAACTTGGCCGATATCTTGCCAGTAGTCGAAGATAGGAAAACTAACGACGCGATGACCGTCGTCAAGCAGACGTTCAATGAGGTCCGTCATATCGTAAGGTTGACCCGCCGGGATGACGCCACAAACGTTTGGATTTAAGAGATATATCCCTGCATTGATGAAATGTTGCAAGGTGGGTTTTTCAGTAATGCTAATGACGTCGTCGCCCTGGGTATGGATGACGCCATAAGGAAGACATATTTCATAAGGGCGAACTGCGACAGTCATGTCTGCCCGGTGTTGACGGTGGAAATCCAGCATGATGCGAAAATCAACCTGGGTCAGTATATCTCCGTTCATCACCAGCAGCGCTTCATCCGAGGATTCCAATAGGCCTAAAGCCCCGGCTGTTCCCAGTGGCTGTTTCTCCAGCACGTAGCGAATGCGGACGCCGAAGTCTCGTCCGTCGCCAAAGTGACGGGAGATGATTTCTCCTTTGTAATGTGTGGCAAGATGAATTTGACGTATGCCTGACTGGCGCAACTGCTCAATAATAAGCTCAAGCAGAGGGCGGCCGCCGATCGGCAGCATAGGCTTGGGTAAGGTTTCTGTTAGTGGCCTTAGTCTGGTGCCATATCCTCCTGCCATGATGACGGCAGCTAACGGTAGCTCATAGTCCTTGATGAGATGTCTGAGTAGGGCAACGTCGACGACACGACCCATAGCGTCCACGAGCGGGATATGGTGTAGGGTATATTTATTCATCATCCTGAACAGGTCTACATCTGATGTTCCCACTTGCGCTGTCAAGGGCGTTGGATGCGAGGCTGGTGTCAAACCCTTCAGTAAGGCTTGGCTTGTTTCCTCCAAGGTCATGCCAGACAAGATGGCGCGCCGAATATCGCCATCTGTGATGGTGCCAAGCAGACGTTGCTGATGGTCCACCACCAGCGCAATGCCGATGGCATTTTGATCAATGCATGACATGACCTCGTAGAGTGAACTGCTAGGGGTTACCAGTAGTTTCTCCAAGTCGATCATTGGCTTTACGTCCTGTATAGAATACGGGCGGGTACACCTGCGACAACCACATTGTCCGGCACATCGTTTACAACGACAGCGCCGGCTCCGACAATGGCATGACGACCAATGCGTTGGCATTGTCGAATAGCGGCACCTAGGCCGATGTGTGCGCCTTCTCCAACATGTACCGTGCTTGCCAAACAGGCACCACTGGCGATGTGAACGTGGTTGCCGATAACACAATCGTGTTCGATAATGGCGCCGGTATTTACTACGACATTTGCGCCTAAGGTTGCAGAGGTATGAACCACTGCATTTGGCATTATCGTGACGCCCTGTCCGATGACGGCCGAGGGGGCAATAACCGCACTGGGGTGAATGGCGCATACCAATTGCAGGCCATATGTCGAGGCCAGGTGATAAAGGCTCTGGCGGATTTTCGTAGCGCCAACGGCGCCGACGCCAATGAAAGCATGACGAACGCCTTGTTTTTGAAGAGATGGCAGCTGCTCATCATCACCCAACACAGGTACTTCCAACACGTTGTTGCCCCAGAGGTTTGAATTCGGGTCAAGGAGTCCTACCAATTTATAGTCTCCGGCAAGCCGTAGTATTTCAATGACGACCTTAGCGTGTCCGCCGGCGCCTAGCCCTAATACCGGTATCCTCTCAAAGCTTGCCTGACCACTTCTCACACACCTGTTGACTGCTTCTTCAGTACGAGCAAGATTCATTTAACACCTGCCCCCATCCTGTTTGGCGGCACAACATGTTGCGCTTCTATTTTCTGGTCGAATGGGTGATGGCAGGTTAGAGAGTGAAAGGGGGTGCGTGCCACCCTGTCAGTGTCGTAAAACCGTTTACGCAGCAAGGCGTCGTTAATCGGCGTTCGTTTAATCTTTTCCACAATACGCTCAGCTGCATGACCATCGCCGTACGGATTAACTAAATCCGTTAGATGGGTACGAAATCGGGGGGTTATTGCGGTATGAATGGCAGATGAGATTGCCTGGCGGTCGTCATCGGCATCAATGACATTGTTGGCTCGGATGCGACCGTCTTGTCGCGTTCCGACATTCACCACCGGCAATTTGAATGAGGCTGCTTCGATAATGCCGCTGGAGGAATTGCCGACCATTGCGGTGGCATATCGCATCAAGCTGAAATAGTATCGCGTACCAAGGTTGTCAGCGATCTGCACATGGCGTTTTTGTTTGGCAAAAGCGTGGATCATGTGTCGAATGGTGTGGTTCCCCAGATCGGCATTGGGATAAGTGAAAATGACCGGGAGGTCTACCTCCGATAGCGCTGCCAGCAGCTCGCATAGTTGGGCTTGTATGAGGTCGGGCTCAAGGGTGACAGGGTGATACGTTGCCAGTACAAACGGCTCTTCGATACGAAGTCCGCTTTGCAAGGCCAGCTCTTGTCGATTTAGCAAAGTTGCATTAAGTAGTTGGTCCAGACTTGGTGCACCACTCACCATTACGCGCCAAGGCTCTTCACCCATTTGCATGACGCGTCTGGCATAGGGGGCTGTCGAGACAAAATGTAAATGGCTCATTTTCGTAATGGCATGCCGGATTGACTCGTCAATGGCTCCCTCAGTGGATTCTCCTCCGTGTAAATGTGCGATGGGTATCTTGAAGGGTAATGCTGCTGCAACCCCTGCATACATCTCGAAACGGTCACCGAGTACCAAAAGAAGATCGATGCGAGATTTTGCGAAAACCTGTGCAAAACCTATGGTGCCTATACCTATCGATGTTGCAATGCCAGCCGGGCTATCTGAAGTGAGCAGCATTTCAACCCGATCATCAATGTTAAAACCATCTTGTTCGATGACATTGACCGTCATGCCAAATTCCGGCGACAGATGCATGCCTGTTACGAAGAGATGTAGGTGTAGCGATGAGTCTGAAACAATTTTTTCCAGGATGGGCCGATAAATGCCGTAGTCGGAGCGCGAGCCGGTGATGACGCCAACTTTTTTCATGCCAAATCGCTCCAGGTAAGCGCCTGGCCTTGCTTTATCGTTTGACGGGTACGACGACCAATAACTTCTTGAAGATGGGAAGGCGAGATACCTGTGGCGGGTCGCAAGGCTCTGAGCATATGGGGTCTGATCAAGCTTTTTGGTGCAATATCGCAGGCTGCTGATAGACTGCGGCGGACTAGCTTGCGGGCCTCAGTTTCGGAGTCTGCTGGTTCCTTGATACCGTTTCCCATCGCATGTTCTATGGTTCTAATACCCGATATCAGGGCGCATAACTCGTCTGGCTCTAACGAGGCGCGATGATCTGGACCCGCTAGGCTCTTGTTCAGGGTGAAATGCTTCTCGATCACACAGGCCCCCAGGGCGACTGCTGCAAGGCTCACCTCGATGCCAGGTGTATGGTCTGAGTACCCCACCGGCACCTGTAGGGCGGTAGCCAGGGTTTGTGTCGCTCGCAGGTTGGCATCGGCCGGATCGGCTGGGTAGTTAGAGACGCAATGCAGCACGATCAATTGCCAGTTTCCTGCATTGTGGATAATACGGATAGCCTCATCGACTTCGCTTAAATAGGACATGCCGGTCGAGAGGATAATGGGTTTACCTTTACGGGCCACATAGTCTAGGAACGGCCAATTGGTAATTTCCCCGGATGCGAGCTTAAACAGGGGTATACCAAGTTCGTCGAGCAAGTCGGCGCTCTCTTCGTCAAACGGCGTCGACATGAACAAAATGTCTTGTTGCCGGCAGTAGGTTTGTAGGTCAAGGTGCATCGACGCAGGAAGTTCTAAACGACGTAACATATCCAGTTGGGATTCGCTTGTGCCGGTTGCCAACTCCTGATAAGCAGCTTTCTTAGCCAGCGGACTGGCAACATGCTCGGCTTTGAACGATTGGAATTTAATGGCATCTGCGCCGGCTTGCACTGCTACGTCGACAAGGCCTTTGGCCAGTTCCAGGTCTCCGTTATGGTTGACCCCCGCTTCTGCGATTACAAATACTGGGTTGCCTGGTCCGATGTGATGTTGCCCTGCTCTAATGGCCGTAAGCGCCATAGGATTTATCCTTGCCAAACTGTCCATGTACTGAACGGTGTCTGT
>JAPULM010000159.1 GCA_027294925.1 bacterium | reverse complement strand
TACATTGGCTTGACATCGGTAGGAATCGGGGTGACATTCGGCGCCTTGTGGGGGATTTTAGCCGCCTACTTTGGTGGCGCTTTCGATTTGTTAAGCCAGCGCCTGGTGGACTCGGTGATGGCGTTTCCCGGCATTGTGCTCGCCATCAGCCTGATGGCGGTTTTGGGGCAATCGGTGGATAATGTTGTTATTGCACTGGCGTTTCTGCTCATGCCGATTTCGGCCCGCATTATGCGTTCATCAACCTTGGCTATTATCGCGAATGTTTACGTCGAAGCGGCCCGCGCCATTGGCGGCTCGCACATGCAAATCGTGTGGCGCCATATATTACCCAACAGCATGGCGCCTTATATCGTCCTGGTGAGTGTTAATCTGGCCTATGCCATTGTGGTCGAAGCCTCGCTCAGTTTCCTAGGTTTAGGCGCCCCACCGGACGAACCCTCATGGGGCGGCATGCTCACCGAAGCTGCCGATACCCTGTTGTCGGCGCCCTGGATGTCGTTGTTCCCAGGCATGGCAATCACGCTTGCTGTGTTTGGCATGAACATGTTGGGCGACGCCATGCGCGATGTCCTGGATCCGAAGCTACGGGGGCAACAAGGTCAGGACAAAAACTAGAACCACCTTAGTCATTAGGAGACCATCATGCAGCAGCACTCTCGTCGATTGTTAATCATTACGGTTGCCGTGCTGATTTTCGGGTTTGGCACGGCACTGGGCCAAGGGACGCCGCAGCGCGGCGGGATTCTGAATTGGTTTGATTATGCCGATCCGGCCCGTCTTGACCTGCATACCGAATCCCCATTGAATGTGTCGCAGGCAATTGTTGGCCTTTACAGCGGACTGGTACAGTGGGGGCCACAAGAGCCTAAGAAGGTCAGCCCTGATTTAGCGCATCGCTGGGAAGTATCACCGGAGGGTACAACCTATACCTTTCATCTACGTCGCGGCGTAAAATGGCACGACGGTGCGCCGTTTAGCTCTGCCGACGCGCTGTTCAGCTTGCAGCGTATCATTGACCCGGAAGTGCGCAGCCCGCGCTGCGGCTCATTACTGCGTCCACTGGTAAAAAGTATTGAGGCACCCGATGAGGTCACCGTCAAGGTCCATCTTAAGTTTCCGACCACCATCGTCTTGCCGGCTCTGGCCTCCGCATGGTGTAAAATCCTGCCCAAACATATCCTTCAACGCGATGGCGATTTGACTCGGCCGTCGAGTCAAATCGGCACCGGCCCATTCAAACTCAAGAAATACGTGCGTGGCAACATCATTGAGTGGGAACGCAACCCCGATTATTTTATTAAAGGGTTGCCCTATCTGGACGGCGTCAAACAGTTCATCATCAAGCCCCGTGCGACCCAAATGGCCGCCATCAAAGCCGGCAAAGTTGATTTTTGGTTTGGCTGGCCACCGCTCAACAAAAAGCAACGGGCGGAAATCATCAAAGCACGTAAGGACTTGATCTACCGCGAGTCACCGCCCGGTGGGATTTCCCAATTGCACATGAATACCACCAAACCACCGTTTGACAATACGGATATGCGACGTGCCGTCAACTTGGCGATTGACCGTCAAGAGATAGCTAAAAAAGTTTATGATGGGTTTATTATTCCATGTGCCATCCTGCCCAAAGAAGCATTTGGCGATTACGCCCTGCCTACTGAGGAAGTCATGCAGTCGCCAGGCTGTCGACAGCCAAAGCAGGCGGATCTCGACGAAGCGAAGCGTCTGGTCGCCAAGCACTACCCGGACGGACTCGATATAGAAGTCGCGGTGCGCTCGGTTGGCAATTATGTCAACGTCGCTTCGCTTGTCGTTCAGCAGCTGAAGAAGATTGGTATCCGCGGCAAACTGAAAACGTGGGAGAGTGCTGCCGGGTTTGCCGCCTGGGCGCAAGGCAATTTCACCTTGATTGCGGTACAGGCCACGGCAATGACCTTTATGGAGCCAAGTGCACCGTTTACCCTGATGTGGACGACGAAAAGTCCACGCAACTACGGCCGTCTTCCCATGACCAAGATGGACGAGCTGTATGAGAAAGGCTTACGTGAGCAAGATGAAAGTAAACGCATCGCAATTTATCACGAGTATCAACGCCTTATCCTACGCGGCGACTCACCAATTGTGACCTATGGGTGGCCAACCGGACCATGGTATATGGCCAAGAAACTCAAAGGCTGGGCGCCAGGCCCGACGATTTATGATAATGCCAGCTATCATGCTGTGTGGATCGAGAAATAGTCTCTACCCCGCCAATTTTCAACCCCCCTTCTCTCCTGGCGTGAGAAGGTTGAGATGGGGGGAAGGGGATAAAACCTGCCTGACTCTACGTCCAACAGATAGTTGCCAAAGAGTTATTCAAGATGATGTCTAATGTTTATGATACGCTTACGGCGCGTGGATTTATCCGTCAAGTCACCCACCCAGAGGTATTGCGTGAGCGCCTGCAGCAGGGGCCACTGTCCTTTTATATCGGCTTTGACCCTACGGCGAGCAGCTTTCATGTAGGGAATTTACTACCGATTATGGCGATGCTGCATATGCAGCGCGCCGGGCATCGGCCGATTGTCATTTTGGGTGGTGGCACCGCCATGGTCGGCGACCCGAGCGGCAAGACCGAGATGCGGCAAATGCTGTCGCCCGAAAGCATCGCCGGCAATGCGCAAGCGCTGCAGCAACAGGCTGCACGTTATCTCAGTTTTGAGGGCGACAATGCGGCCCGTA
>JAPULM010000158.1 GCA_027294925.1 bacterium | reverse complement strand
CCCAACATTGTCAATGGCATTAGCTGGCATGATCCGCATTACGATCCGCTGTGGGAGGCCTGTCAACGCCTGGGCATTACCGTCGGTTTTCACGAGGGCGGCCGGCCGCCCAACATTTCTCAGGTCGGCGACCGGGAATTTACCACCAGCATGCTGCACCACACCTGTTCGCATTCGATGGGCATGATGTTGGCCGCAGTCAGCTTTTGCGGCGGCGGTATTTTGGAGCGTTTTCCGGAACTACGCGTGGCCTTTTTAGAGGGCAATTGCTCATGGGCACCGTGGCTCTTCTGGCGCATGGATGAGCACCAGGAGTGGAAGGGCTATGAGCACCCGGATCTAACCATGAAGCCGAGTGAGTATTTTAAACGGCAGTGCTTCGTGTCGGTGGAGTGCGACGAATGGCCGTCCAAGTACGTGGACGATGCCGGTATGGGTCACACCGTGGTGTTTTCGACTGACTATCCGCATCCGGATTCCAAATACCCGCATGCGGTGGATACCTTCCTCGGCATCGATTTGAGCGATGATGTGAAGCGCAAGTACCTGTGGGACAACTGTGTCCGTCTGTACGACCTGCCGGAGAATTAGTGCGGCACAGCGCAAATGCCCTGCCCTGCTCCATCGAGCAATGGGCAGGGACTTCCACTAGCGTTCTAACACCTCGGCTCCCGGGGCTGGCTCCAGTTCGAAGGTGTTGACGGTCATAGCGAGCAGGCTGTAGTAGCCGATTGCCCCAGTGAGCTGAATCAGATCGTTAGGATCGAACCGCGCCTGCATCGTCGCCATGGTGGCGTCATCGATCCGATGCTTCTCCAGCAGTTGTCTGGTGAAATCGACAATCAGGGCGTCTTCCGGAGGGATATCGCGCAGGTGCTTGTCGCGGATGGCGGTGATGGTTGCCTCCGACACGTCCTGCCGGCGCGCGCTACCGGTTTGCGCGCCCCACACATAGGCCGAATCGAACTCGCGGGCGACAGTCATCGCGGCGAGCACCCGCACCCGCATGTCGAGCGATCCCTCAAAGCGGACAAAGGCCCCGAGATGCGCCACGCGGCCGGCGATCTCCGGGCTGTGCAGAAACATCGAAAACGGGCCCTGCAGCGAGCCTCGGCTCTCCATGATCGCATCCACGATCGCGTGGTCTTTGGCATCCACTTGGTCCTTGCTGGTGATCGGAGTCAACCTGGCCATCGTTACCCTCCCTGCGGTTTAACGCGAGCGACGTCAATATCTTTAGACCATTAAGCCCTGTGAGGCTCCGCAACGGTACCGGAATCTCCGGGTAAGAACAAGATCAAATGTGAGGATTGACCCTATTCTAGCGTTAATCTTCGTCTGATACCCAGGACCTTGTTCTTTGAGCCAGTCGAGAATATCCGGGTCGAGGCGAAGGCAGACGCCTTTCTTTGTCTGCGGCATGCTATCACCACGTTCTGTGAAGACAACGGCAAGCAGGAACTCATGCCCGATGTTGGTCTATAAAGTCTAGTACGAGGCGGTTCCACTGCTCAGGCTGCTCCCAAAATGCCGCATGCCCCGCCTCGGCTACCGTTTCAAATTGACTGCCAGGGATATGCGCCGCTAGGAGCCGCATCAATGCTGGCGGCACGCCTAGTGGACAAGATTCTCAAAGGGGCAGACCCGGCAAAGATCCCCGTCGAGGTGACTCGAAGATTGAGTTAGCCATCAACAGCAGGACTGAGCCCCGCTTCCCTGCAATTGCCTGGAGCCTCACGTGGCGTTCTGCTAAGATAGGCGACAGAGAATCAGCATGGATGTGTGAGCAGAGACGCGGAGGCAGAGGGGATGGACTTTTTAGAGGTCCTCGATCAGGTCGTTGACCTGCATCGCCAGCGACGTCGATTGACTTACCGGGCCATCAAGTTACAGTTCAATCTCGATGACGAGTACAATGACTGACACAACATGGCAACCTTAACATTCCGAATATACCGCTAGCAGGTCGAAAGGATACCCGCCATGCCGCTACGATTTGGCATCAAGACACCACCACAGCATACCACCTGGCAGGCCATGCAAGATGTGTGGCGGGTGGCTGACGAGGTCGAGACGTTTGAATCCGCCTGGACTTTTGACCATTTTTATCCGCTCATTGGCGATAGCAATGGGCCGTGTATGGAATCGTGGATTTCCCTTTCGGCGCTTGCTGCAACCACCTCGCGTTTGCGTATTGGCTGTATGGTAACTGGCGTACCCTATCGGCACCCCGCAGTCTTGGCCAACATGGCGGCGACCCTGGATATCGTCAGTAATGGCCGTCTGGAGCTTGGCCTAGGGGCTGGGTGGAACGAGCAAGAAGCAGATGCTTACGGCATACCGCTGGGCTCGATGAAGACGCGCATGGACCGTTTCGATGAAGCCGTTGAGGTTATCGTTCGCCTACTGTCGCAAGAAGAAACCAATTTCGCCGGAACGTATTACCACCTGACGGCAGCACGCTGTGAGCCCAAAGGCCCGCAGCAGCCGCATCCGCCTATTGTGATCGGTGCACAAGGTGAGAAACGCACCTTACGCACGGTGGCGCGATGGGCACAGCACTGGAATCTGTCGTTTGCCAACCCCGATATGTTCAAGCACAAATATGAGGTGTTGCTCGGACACTGCGATGCGGTCGGGCGTGACCCGAATGAGATTCTTCGTTCTGTACAACTTGCATTACCGACTGATGAGGCCCCTGGCGCATCAGCCGAACGCGCCGCCGCCCTGGAGGCGGTTGGCTGTCAGAAAGTGATTTTCAGTTTGCGGCCGCCATATAGGGCTGAGATTGTCGAACCCCTTGGTCGAGCACTCGCCGAATTAATGTAGAATTGTCCATGGCCATCGAGATGTCCCGGGCTATGGAGATGACGTTCTGGCTGTCCCAGGCGGAAGCCGCTCTGGCTGAGATGGAGAAGCAGTGATGGATTTCTATGAGGTGCTCGATCAGGCTGTGAAGCTCCTCCGACAGCGTGGCAGGCTGACCCACCGAGCACTCAAGGTCCAATTCAAGCTGGACGACGAGACGCTTTGAGACCCTGAAAGACGAGATGCGGTTATCGTCGGCGCCGGGTTCGCTGGGCTGTACATGCTGCACCGCC